>JBFWQJ010000077.1:0-11571 GCA_050249515.1 Dehalococcoidia bacterium
CCGTCCACTCCCAGACGTTCCCCGCCATGTCGAACAGCCCGTACCCGTTCGCGGGGAACGAGCCGACCGGCGCGGTGCGCGCGAAGCCGTCCGACTTGAAGTTCTGCCAGGGGAACTCGCCCTGCCACGTGTTCGCCATCATCTTCCCGCCGGGCGCGAACTCGTCGCCCCAGACGTAGGTCGCGCCCTCCAGCCCGCCGCGCGCCGCGAACTCCCACTCCGCCTCGCTCGGGATCGCCTTCCCGGCCCACGCCGCGTAGGCCTCGATGTCCTCCCACGCGAGTTGCGTGACCGGGTGCTTCCGGCGCTTCGAGGCATCGCTGCCCGGGCCCTCCGGGCGGCGCCAACAGGCCCCCGGGATGAACTTCCACCAGTTGCCCAGGTTGCGCAGGTCCACCGGCCCCGGCGGCTGCTTGAAGACGAGGGAGCCGGGGACGAGGTGCTCCGGGGGCAGGTCCGGGAACTCCTCCGCGCTGATCGGGCGCTCCGCGACGGTGACATAACCGGTCTCGCGGACGAAGCGCGTGAACTGCTCCACCGTGACCGTGTGGGCGTCCATCCAGAAGCCGCTCACCGTCACGCGGTGCGGGGGGTGCTCCTCCGGGTACTGCTCGAAGCTGGAGCCCATGGTGAACGTCCCGCCGGGGATCCACACCATCCCCGGCGCGGGCGGCTCGCCCGGTGCGCCCATCCGCAGGTCCGTCAGCTGCTCCACGTCACCCTCGTCTCACCCGGGGCATCGAGGCCCCACGGACGATTATGGCCAGCACCGGCAAGCGAGCGCACCGCGCGGCCACGCTGCCTAGCCGCCCGCACCGTCCGTCCCCGCCACGCCCGCGTCCAGCAGGGCGCGGATCTCCGCGGCCGACCGGCCGAGGTCGCGCAGCACTTCGACGGTGTGCTCGCCCACGCGCGGGGGTGGCCCCTGTGGCGACAGCGGGCGGCCGTCGAAGCGGAACGGCGGACGCAGCACGCGCAGGGGCGGGTCGCCTGGGCGCTCCGCGGCCGTGATCATGTCGCGCTCGGCGAAGTAGGGATGCCGCACTGCCTCCGGCATGCTCTGGACCAGCCCGTACGGTGCGCCCGACGCGTCGAGGCCGGCGGACACGTCCGCCGCCTCGAGCCCACCGATGAGCTCGCCGATGCGTCGATTGGCCTCGAGCGGGGGCGGCATCGGCTCGTCCGGCGCACCGAGGCCGGCGAGCAGCCGCTGCCACCCGCGGGGGCCGCCGATGTTCACGGTGAACTGGCGCCCGTCGCGCGAGCGGTGGATCGGGTGCCGGAACGGCTCCCACGTCTCCTCCGTCACCCCGTCGCGCAGCGCCTGCGCGGCCATCTCGCCGAGGAACGCGAGCTGGCTCTCCATGAGCGTCACGTCGATCCTCGTCCCGACCCCGGTCTGCTGGCGGTCGTAGAGCGCCGCGAGGATCGCGGTGAAGGCGTTCATGCCCGTCACGACGTCGCCGACCTGCAGACCCGGCGCCAGCGGCTCCGCGTCGCCGTGCGCCTGCTGGAGCACCCACAGCAGACCTGCCTCCGCGTGGGCCGTCGCGCCGTACGCGCGGCGGTGCGAGAACGAGTTGTCGTAGCCGAAGCCGGAGATCGATGCGTAGATCAGGCGCGGGTGCTCCGCGCGCAGCGCCGCCGCCCCCAGCCCCAGCGCGTCCATCACCCCCGGCCGGAAGTTCTCCACCAGCACGTCCGCGCGCAGCGCCAGGTCCCGCGCCACGGCACGCCCCGCCTCGGACGCGAGGTCGAGGGCGATCGACCGCTTCCCGACGCCGTTCGTCGGCCCGCCGGAGATGGACGCCACGTCCTCGTCGCGCGCCACGCGGTCGACGCGCGTGACCGTCGCGCCGAAGTCGGCGAGGAGCCGGGTGCAGAACGGCCCCGCGATCACCTGCGTGAAGTCCAGCACCCGGATGCCGCCGAGCAACGTCATCTCGCGCCTCCTCGAACGGTACGACCGCCTCGCGAGGCTACCAGCACCCCCTACGGGCGGGCACCCTCCACCACGCCCATCAGGCCGCGCTCCGGGTACCGCGTGGCGACGTGCCGCCAGCCGGCCTGCTCCATGAGCGCGACGTACTCCGCGGCCGTCCGCTCGCGGCCGGTGCCCCAGCACATCATGTGGATGTCGAAGAGCTTCGCGAAGTGCGGCGTCTCCGGCCCCGGGATGATGTGCTCCACCACGAACAGGCGGGCCCCCGGTGCGGACGCCTGCGCGAGGTTGCGCAGGATCTGGACGCACTCCTCGTCGTTCCAGTCGTGCAGGATCATCTTCATCGAGTACGCGTCCGCCGCCGGCACGGAGGCGAACATGTCGCCGCCGACGAAGGAGCAGCGGTCGCTGACGCCCATCTGCTTCGCCCACAGCCCGTCGCCGCCCTGCACCACCTCCGGTAGGTCGAACACCGTCCCGCGCAGGTGCGGGTACTTCGCCAGGAAGCTGCAGAGCAGGTGCCCCTGCCCGCCGCCGACGTCGACGAGGTGGCCGACCCCGGACAGGTCCACGTCCTTCAGCGCGTCCAGCGCCCACTCCGTCTGGCTGCCGGAGTAGCTGCTCATCGCGCCGTTGAACACCTCGTGGTAGCCCGCGTCCACCTCCGCGTGCTCGAAGGCCATGCGGCCGAACTCACGGACGAAGGCGTTCTGGGAGCCCTCGCGCACCATGTCGGGGAGGTGTCGCCAGAGCGCGTAGTGGTGCGGCCCCTCCTCCAGCAGCGCCACGCCGCGCAGCGTCTGCGCGTGGTCGCTGCGCAGCAGCCGCCCCGCCTCCGTCAGCGAGAAGCGCCGCGCCCCGTCCTCCTCGAGCAGTCCGATGGACGCGAGCCCGCGCATCAGCCGGTAGCCCAGCGCCGGGTCGAGCTTCAGCGTCGTGGCGATGGCCGTCGCTTCGGCCGGGGCCTCGGTGACCGCGTCGAAGATGCCGAGGTGGACCCCCGCGTGCAGCGTCTGACTGCGCCAGCGCCCGAAGATGAGGTCCATCACCTGTTCCTGCGCGTCCATCGAACACCGCCCCTCGTGCCGCCGGCCGGTGTCCACCGGCCTCGATTGTCGCGGGACGATATCACGGATCGAGGGCGCCCCCGTCGTCCGTGCGCACACGAAGAAGGCGCCCGCGGGGGCGCCTTCTTCTTCGATTCGTTGGTAGCAGGGGAGAGATTTGAACTCTCGACCAACGGCTTATGAGTCCGCTGCTCTACCACTGAGCTACCCTGCCGCTCCCCTGAGTTTCGCGTCCGAGTGCGCCCATTGTCTAGTCGGCGGACCGCCGAGGCACCCCGTCGCGCCCGCGCGTGCTTCACCGTTTCTTGACTGGCGGTTGATCACTTATGGAGAGAAATCAGATATAGTGAATAGACGGATTCCCAGATCGCGCGTCGCGCGCTCGGGAGGGAGCTGGTATCGCGATGGCCGGGCCTCGCCTCTTGCCGCCCGTCGTCGTGCCCGCGCTCCGCGCGGCGCTCCTGCTGGCCGCCTGCCTTTCGGTGCTCCTCGCCGGCCCCTCCGACGCCTACGCGGCGGCGTTCAACTCCACCGGCACCGGCAACTGGACGGCGAGCCTGGGCGGCACGCCCGGGGTCGCGGACACCGTGACCATCCAGAGCGGGCACACGGTGACGCTCACCACCACGACCTCTGTCGCCGGCGTCACGGTGAACAGCGGCGGCACGCTGATCATCAGCGGCACCGGCTCGCTGACCGTCGGCGCGTCGAACCTCGTGGTCGCGGGGACGCTGACCAACGGCGGCACGCTGATCGTCGGCGGGACCGCCGGGGTGACGGGCACGCTGACGAACGACTCCGCCATGTCCGTCACCGGCGACACCACCGTCACCGCACCGGGCACGATCACGAACAACTCCAGCACCTCGATTGCCGGGCAGCTCACCGGCAACGGCTCGCTGGTGCAGGGCACGGCGGCGACGCTGAACCTGCTGGGGACGGCGGTGCCCGCGGCGAACATCACCACCCTGAACGCGACGACCAATGTCCCGAACACCGTGAACTACAACGGCGGCGCGCAGACCATCGGCACGTACGCCTACTGGAACCTCACCCTGTCCGGCAGCGGCGCGAAGGCGGGCAACCCGACGAGCGTGGGCGGGGCATTCACCCTGGCCGGCACCGCGACATACACGCTCCCGGCGATCACCATTGGCGGGGACCTGAACGTGCAGGGCGGCACGCTGACCGCCCCCGCCGTCGCGATCACGGTCAGCGGGAACGCCTCGATCAGCGGTGGGGGCGTCCTCGACATCACCGGCGGCGCGGCCAAGACCTTCTCCGGCGACATCACGATCAACGGCGGGACGTGGCAGAACAACGCGAACGCGGCGGTGACGGTCGGCGGGAACATCACCTACGTCTCCGGCGCGTTCACCTCCGGCTCCGGCGTGTACACGATGAACGGCGCGGGCAAGCAGATCGCCGGGCCGCTCACCGTCTCCGCGGTCACGTTGATCGCCCCGGCGAACATCACCACGCTCAACACCGTCTCCATCGGCGCGCTGGTCGTCACGGGAAGCGCGATGACGAACCTGGGGACGCTCTCCGTCACCACGAGCCTCACGGGTACCGGTTCGCTCACGAACGGCAACGGCGCCACGCTCAACCTCGCCGGCGCGACGAACACGATCACCACGCTCGATGCCGCGACGAACCCGAACGTCGTGAACTACAGCGGCGGCGCGCCGCAGACGATGAAGGCCACGACCTACCGCGACCTCATCCTGAGCGGCAGCGGCGCGAAGACCGGCGCGGCGCTGGTGGTGAACGGCACGATCACCCTCAGCGGTGACGCGACGCTGACGCCCACGGGCACGTGGACGCTCGCCGGCAGCTTCGTGAACAACTCCACCGCCGTGACACCGGTGACGCCCGGCACCAGCGTCTTCAACTTCGATACGCCCTCGCCCGCGGCGGCGACCTCGATCGGCGGGACGAGCGCGAGCCAGATCAACTTCAGCACGGTGAACTTCAACAACACGGCCGGCGTCAGCTCCGCGAAGATCGTCAACCCGACGGTCACGAGCGTCGGCGGCGGCGCCTCCTTCACGAACACCGGCACCTTCACTCCGACCACGCTGACCATCAACGGCGCCGCGACATTCATCAACCAGGCGACGCTGTCCCCTACAAGCACGGTCACGCTCAACAGCGGCGGCACGCTCACGAACAGCGCCACCGGCGCGATCAGCCTCATCGCGGCGACGACGGTGAACAGCGGCGCGACGATCACGAACAACGGCACGTTCACGACGACGAGCACGATGGCCGGTTTGGGCACGTTCACGAACGGCCTAAACTCCACGCTCACGATCGCCGGCACCACCGGTCCCACGATCACCAACCTCGACGTTTCCACCAACCGCCCGAACCTCGTGCGGTACAGCAACAACGCCAACCAGACGGTGAGCGCCGGGACCTATAGCAACCTCACGCTCGACAACGCGGGCAACCCGACGGTGCGCACGAAGACCGCGGGCGGCGCGCTGGTGGTGAACGGCACGTTCACGCTGGACGACGCCGCGGTGTTCGCCGCCGGCGCGTTCTCGCACACGTTCGCGGGCGACTTCGTGCACAACTCCACCGCCCCCGCGCCTATCACCGCCAGCACCAGCACCGTCACGTTCGCCACGCCGCCGACGCCCGCCGCGACCTCCATCGGCGGCACGGGCGTCACGACGATGACGTTCGCGACGGTCGTGTTCGCGAACTCGTCCGGCGTCACGTTGAACAACGCGCTCACCGCGACCGTCCTCATCACCGCGTCGCAGCCGCTCACCGTCTCGGCGACGGGCACGCTCACGGCCAACACCACGACGCCGATGACCGTGACCAGCGGGGCGGGCCTGGTGAACAACGGCACGGTGGTGGTCGGGACCGGCGCGCTCACCGTCGGCACCTCGAACCCCGCGACGACGTTCACGAACGCCGGGACGGCGACGGTCGGGGGGCTGGTGGACGGCGTCGGCACGTTCACGAACGGCGTGAACGGCACGCTGAACCTCAACGCGGCGACCGTGCCGACGATCGCCGCCTTCAACTTCACCTCGAACACTCCGAACACGGTGAACTACGGCCTGGCGGGGGCGCAGACCATCCGCTCGGGTGGCTACCACCACCTGACGCTGAGTACCTCCGGCGCGAAGACCGCGGCCGGGCCGATCACCGTGAACGGCACGTTCACCATGTCCGGGACCGCCTCGTTCGTCACGCTGGTCTCCACGCACACGTTCGCCGGGAACTGGGTGAACGGCGCGACGACGAGCGTGGTCGCGACGGGTCCGATCGTGTTCACCGGCGCCTCCGCGACGATCTCCGGGGCGGGCACCGCGGCGCTGTCCGACGTGACGCTCAACAGCGGCGCCTCCGTCACGAGCTTCATCAACCTCACCACCACCGGGACGTTCACCGTCTCCAGTGGCGCCACGCTGACGCTCGACGCCAGCGCCGTGGTGAGCGGCGCTGGCTCGTTCGTGCTCGCGAGCGGCGCGACGCTCGGCGTGAAGTCGTCGCTCGGCATCGCCTCGGCGGCCGCGGCGGGCAACGTGCAGACGACGACGCGCACGTTCTCCACCGGCGCGAACTACATCTACAACAACACCTCGGGCACGCCACAGGTGACCGGTAACGGCCTCCCCGCGACGGTGAACAACCTCACCATCTCCAACCCGAACGGCGTCACGATGACTTCGTCGACGGCCGTCACCACCGCGCTGACGCTGTCGCCCGGTGCGGGCGTGGCGCTCGCGATCGGCGCGAACACGCTGACGCTGGACGGGACGCTGAGCATCGGTGCGGGCGCGGCGCTCACCGGTGGCGCGACGTCGAGCATCGTCGTGGGCGGCGCGGGCGCGAACCTCTCGCTGCCCGCACTCACCCTGCAGCACCTGACGGTGAACCGGGCGGCCGGCGTCACGCTCACCGGCGACGCGACCCTCGGCGGCACGCTCACGCTCACCTCCGGCGTCCTCACGACCGGCGCGAACAAGGTCGCCGTCGCCTCCAGCGGTAGCGTCGCGCGGACCGCCGGCTACGTGGACGGCCGCCTTGAGCGCGGCATCGCGAACGGCACGCCCGTGACCGTGACGTACGACGTGGGCACGGGCGCCGCGTACACGCCGGTCACCCTCGTCTTCGCGACGGTCACGAACCCCGGCACGGTCGAGGTGCAGTCGGTCGCCGGCGACCACGCGGACGTCGCCGCCTCGGCGGTGCTGCCGGGGACGAGCGTCAACCGCAACTGGCTGATCACGCTGGCGGGCGTCGTCTTCACCACCTACGACGTGACGTTCACCTTCGTGCCCGGCGACCTCGATGTCGGCGCGGCCTTCGCCAACTTCGTCGTCGCGAAGCGTGACGGCGGCTGGAGCTCGCCGACCGTCGGCACGCGCACGGCGACCACGGTACAGGCGACGGGGCTGAACGCACTCGGCGCGCCCAGCGCGTTCCAGATCGGCGAGCCGGCCCCGACGGCCCCGGTGAACACGGTGCTGCCGACGGTCAGCGGCACCACCACCGAGGCCGAGACGTTGACCACGACGAACGGCACGTGGACGCAGAACCCGTCCAGCTTCGCCTACCAGTGGCGGCGCTGTGACGCGGCGGGCAACAACTGCGTGGACATCGCCGGTGCGACGGCGAGCACCTACGTCCTCGTCCTGGCCGATGTCGGCGGGACGGTGCGTTCGCAGGTCACCGCGACGAACGGCGTGGGCAGCACGGCGGCGACCTCCGCGCAGACCGCGGTGATCGCGCCGCTGCCGCCGCCTTCCAACACCGTGCCGCCGACGATCAGCGGGACCACCACGCAGGGCGAGCAGCTCACCGCCGCCAACGGCACGTGGCTGGGCACGCCCACGTTCACGTACCAGTGGCGTCGATGTGACGCGGCCGGCAACAACTGTGTCGACATCGGCGGCGCGACCGCCCAGACGTACACCCTCGTGCTGGCCGACGTCGGCGGGACGGTGCGCGTGGTCGTCACCGGCACGAACGGCGCGGGCAACGCGAACGCGACCTCCGCGCAGACAGCGGTGATCGCGGCGCTGCCGCCGCCCTCGAACACCGTGCCGCCGGTGATCAGCGGGACGACCACCGTGGGACAGACACTGACCACCACGAACGGGACGTGGCTCGGCACGCCGACCTTCACCTACCAGTGGCGTCGATGTGACGCGGCCGGCAACAACTGCGCCGACATCGCCGGCGCCACGACGGCCTCCTACATCCTCGTGGACGCCGACCTCGCCTCGACGATCCGCGTGGTCGTCACCGGCACCAACGGCGCCGGCAGCGCGAACGCGACCGCGGCGCAGACCGCGCTCATCGCCGCGGCCCCCATCGTCTCCAACGGCGGCGGTGGCGGCGGAGGCGGCGGCGTGGCGCCGGTCGTCGGCTCCACCGCGCCCGAGCCCGGCGTCGGCACCGTGGGCACCGCGGGCGCGACGACGACCTCGGTCTCCGCCACCAGCTCCTCCACGATCGCCGCGGCGTTCGAGGGCACGCGGGTGCAGGTGACCACCCCGCCCGGCACGCTCCCCGGCGGCGCGACGCTGTTCGCCGGCGTCGTGGCCTCGACCGATGAGTTGCTGGGCCGCGCGCCGCTGCCCTCGACGGCCGACCTTGTCGCCGCCTACGTGGTGCAGGCCACGATCACCGGCGGGACGCTCGACACGTCGAACTTCGCGCAGCCCGTGGTGATCGAGGTGCGCATCGAGCCATCCGCGCTTCCGGCGAACGCGAACACGCAGAACCTGGTGATGGCGTACTGGGACGGCGCGCAGTGGGTGGAGACGCCGACCACGGTCACCATCGGCGCGGACGGCGCGTTCGTGCTGCGCACGGAGGTCACCCACTTCACGCTCTTCGGCGCCATCGTGCGGTCCGTGCCGCTGCCCACCGCGCCGGGTGTCGTGGCCCCACCCGTCACGCCCCCCGTGAGCACGGGCGCCGGTTTCGCGACCGCGCCGATCTTCGCGGCCAGCGGCCAGGCGAGCGCCGTCTTCCTCGGCCGCACCGTCGCGGACCTCGAGGCAGCCGCGCGCGCGGCCGGCGCCACCGGCGCGTGGGTGCAGGACGCGAACGGCACGTTCGGGCTGCTGGTCGTCGGCGGCCCGTCCTTCCTGCGCGACCAGTTCGCGGGGCTGTTCCCCGCCGGCTTCGGCGGCGTCACCGCCGTCACGCTGGTCCGTGAGACGGCCGCCCCGTCGGCCCCCTCCGCCCCGAGCGCACCCGCGCCCGCCGCCCCGGCGAGCGGCGGCGAGGCGACGACCTACGTGGTCACCGCCACCGACACGCTCTCCGGCATCGCCGCCCGGTACGACCTCGACTGGCTCGTGCTCGCCGAGGCGAACGGGATCGCCGGCCCGAACTACTTCGTGCGCGAGGGGCAGGTGCTGACGATCCCGGCCCGGGGCGCGAGCGCATCGCCGCCGCCCGCGCCGGCCGCGGCCCCGGCTGCGCCCGCACAGACGCCGGGGACCTACACCGTCCTCGCGAGCGACACGCTCTCCGAGATCGCCGCGCGCTTCGGCGTCTCGCTCGCGCGCCTCGCCGCTGCGAACGGGATCGAGGGCCCCGCGTACGTGGTGCGCAGCGGGCAGGTGCTGACGATCCCGGGCGCCGGCCCGGAGACCTACGTCGTCACCGCCACCGACACGCTGTCCGGGATCGCCGCGCGGTACGACCTCGACTGGCTCGTGCTGGCCGAGGCGAACGGGATCGCCGGCCCCAACTACTTCGTGCGGGCGGGGCAGGTGCTCACGATCCCGGGCCGCTGACCGGCGACCGCGCTACGCGCCGCCGGGCGGGGTGGGCTCGGGTGCGCGCGCGCCGGCGCGCTCCTCGCGCGTCTCAAGGCTACCCGCGCGCTGCGCGCCGAGCGTGAAGCTCGTCACCGGCGGGCCGGCCTCCGCGACCACCGCCGCGTCGAAGGTTGCCGAGATGACGAGGTCGACCGCCGGCCGCATCTCCCCGGAGATCGCATTCCAGAAGTCGGCGTTGTGCGAGCCATCGAAGCGCGGCACGTTGATCGTCGGCAGGGGGCGGATCGTGCCCAGCGGCCCATCGAGGTAGCGCTCCGGCATCTCGCTGTAGCGCAGGAGCGCGGAGAGCACGGCGCCGAGCAGCTGGTGCTCATCGCGCGGGTCGCCGGCCCACGCGGTCACCATGTAGCGGCAGTCCACGCGCGGCTGGGGCGCCCGGCGGACGCGCTTGCCGTCGATCTCCATCCACTCCATGCCGGCTTCCTGCGCGCCGCTGTTGCGGCGGACGTCCCACAGGTACAGGTTCACCGTCGGCCGGATGACCGCGGCGCCCCACTCCTTGTCCGGCCGCGCGAAGACCACGTCCACCTCGGTGCCGCGCAGGGGCACCTCGCCGCGGAGGAACGCCTCCAGCGCGTCGTCCAGCAGGTGCAGCATCAGCGCGCCTCGCTCATCGAGCGCGCCGAGGCGCCTGCCCCGTCCGCGGCGGGACCGCGGCCGTTCGGCTGGTACGGGCCGAAGTCCGTGGCGGAGCGCAGCCGCCCCATCTTCTCGAACTCGCGCTCCACGCCGCGCATCACCAGGTCCATCGAGATCGGCACACCCGCCTCCGCCGCGAAGAAACCGGCGGCGAGCGAGGCGTTGCGAATGATGCCGCCCGTCACCTTGAACTGCCGCGCGAGGAAGTCGAAGTCCAGCGGTTCCGCGGGCGCGGTCCTCGGGAAGGCGCGCTGCCAGATCGTGCGGCGCTCCGCCTCGTCCGGCAGCGGGAAGTCCACGGCCACGTGGATGCGGCGCAGGAACGCCTGGTCGATGTTGCCCTGGAGGTTCGTCGCCATCACCACGAGACCGTCGTACAGTTCCAGCCGCTGGAGCAGGTACGCGACCTCGATGTTCGCGTAGCGGTCGTGCGCGTCGGACACCTCGGAGCGTTTGCCGAAGATCGCGTCCGCCTCGTCGAAGAACAGCACGAGGTTCGCCGCGCCCGCCGCGGTGAAGATGCGCTCCAGGTTCTTCTCCGTCTCGCCGATGTACTTCGACACCACGGACGAGAGGTCGATCTTGTAGAGGTCGAGACCGAGATCCTTCGCGATCACCTCGGCGGCGAGGGTCTTGCCGGTGCCGGACTGGCCCGCGAACAGCGCGACGATGCCCATGGAGGGACGGGGGCTGTAGCCCCACTCGTCGTACACGCGGCCGCGGTGCCGGTAACGCGCGACGAGTTCCTTCAACTGCTGGTCCTGGTGCGGCGGGAGGACCAGATCGTCCCACGTCCGGCTGGGCTGGATCCGCACGGAGAGCGAGTCGAGGTGCCCGCTCGCGAGCCGGCGCACCGCGGCGTCCAGGTCCTGCCCGACGCCCGGGTAGGCCGTGCTGACCAGCCGCAGCTGCTCCCGGCTCAGCCGGTGCCGCGGCTCCGGCTCGCGGTCGAGGGCGTCACGCCAGTCCTCGGCGGTCGCCGTCGTCGCGTCCGCGCGGTACTCGGCCCACGTCCGCGCGGGGAGCGACTCCAGCGCGATCTCCTTCGCCGCGGAGAGCGCCCACGCGAGGTGGTCGGCGCGCTCGATCCAGTACA
>JBFWQJ010000078.1:0-11445 GCA_050249515.1 Dehalococcoidia bacterium
CACAGGACTGCCGCCCGAGGTGGGGCGGCAGCCGTAGATCATCGACCGGCCGGCGAAACGCCTACCAGATCCCCAGCGCGAGCTTCACGTCCTCGGACGCCATCGTGCGCGGGTCCCAGGGGGGCTGCCACACGAGGTTGACCTCGACGTCCAGGACGTTCGGGAGCTGCGCGACCTTGTGGTAAATCATGCCCTGCAGCATCGGCCCCACGGGGCACGCCGGCGAGGTGAGCGTGAGGTCGACGGACACCAGGCCGTCCTCCTCCACGGTCACGCCGTAGAGCAGGCCGAGGTCCACGATGCTCATGCGGAGCTCGGGGTCTTCCACGGTGCGGAGCACGGCGCGCACTTCGTCCTCGGTGGGCGGGCCGTCGTGCTCTGGGATCTCCACGGCAGCCGCCGGGGCGTGCTCGTGGTGGTGATGGTGGTGGACGTGTCCCGCGTGCGGGTCGGACTGCGCCTCGGGCTGCTCGTTAGACATGCTCGGCGCTCCTCTCATCGGTGGTGACGGCGCCGGCGTCGCCGGCGAGCGCCTGCTCGAGCGTCTTCCAGGCCAGCGAGGCGCACTTCACGCGCGCCGGGAACTTCGCGACGCCGATCAGCGCCTCGATGTCGTCGAAGCCCTCGATGCCGGGGGACTCCGCGCTGACCATCATCTGCTGGAACGCCTCGACGCCCTTCCGGGCCTCCTCGACGGTCCGGCCCTTCACGTACTCGGTCATCATGCTGGCGGAGGCTTGCGAGATGGAGCAGCCCTGCCCGGAGAAGGAGATGTCCGCGACCCGGTCGCCCTCCAGCCGCACGTCGATGCGTACCTGGTCGCCGCACAGCGGGTTCGCCCCGTCCGCGCTGCACGTCGGCCCGTCAATGGCGACGTGGTTACGCGGCTGCCGGTAGTGGTCCAGCAGGATCTCGCGGTACAGGTCGTCCAGCAGCGATCCGCTCGTCATCAGCGCACTCCGAAGAAGGCCGAGGTCGCCTCCAGCGCGGACGCCAGTTCGTCCACCTCGGCCGTGGTGTTGTAGATGTAGAAGGACGCGCGCGCCGTCGCCGGGATGTCCAGTGCCGCCATCACCGGCTGCGCGCAGTGGTGGCCCGTGCGGATCGCCACGCCCCGCGTGTCCAGGAACTGGCCGATGTCGTGCGGGTGCACGCCCTCCAGTTCGAACGAGACCACACCGCCGCGCTCGCTCGCCTCGGCCGGGCCGTAGATCGACACCCCCGGCACGTCCGAGAGCCGCCGCAGCGCGTACTCGGTGATCTCCAGCTCGTGCCGGCGCACCTCGTCCATGCCAAGCGCGGAGAGGTAGTCAACGGCCGCGCCGAGGCCGATCGCGTCGGCGATGTTCGGCGTCCCGGCCTCGAACTTCGCGGGCACGTCCGCCCAGGTGGAACGCTCCATGCTGACGGTGAGGATCATGTCGCCCCCGCCAAGGAACGGGTCCATCGATTCGAGGATCGGCAGCCGCGACCAGAGCACGCCGATGCCCGTGGGCCCGAGCATCTTGTGACCGGAGAACGCGAGGAAGTCCGCGCCCAGCGTGCGCACATCGACGGCCATGTGGGGCACGGACTGCGCGCCGTCCACCAGCACCAGCGCGCCCTGCGCCTTCGCCAGTGGGATGAGCTCCTGCAACGGGACGATCGTGCCCAGCGCGTTCGACATCGCCGTGATGCTGAGCAGCTTCGTCTTCGGGCCGATCAGCTGCCGCGCCACCTCGAGGTCGAGCGTGCCGTCGGGGAGCATCGGGATGTACTTCAGCACGATCCCGCGCTCGTCGCGCAGCATCTGCCACGGGACGATGTTGGAGTGGTGCTCGATCTCGGACACCACCACCTCGTCGCCGGCCTGCAGGAACTTCCGCCCCCACCCGTGCGCGACGAGGTTGATGGACTCCGTGGTGTTGCGCGTGAAGATCACCTCGCGCGAGTCGCCGGCGCCGATGAACGCGGCGACCTTGGAGCGGGCCGCCTCGTACAGCTCGGTGGACTCCACGGAGAGCGTGTGCACGCCGCGGTGGATGTTCGCGTTGTGGTCGCGGTAGAAGCGCGTCAGCTCCGCGATCACCTGCACCGGCTTCTGGCTGGTGGCGGCGTTGTCCAGGTAGACCAGCGGCACGCCCGACGCGACCTCCCGCTTGAGGATCGGGAAGTCACGGCGGATCCGCGTGATGTCGAACGGCAGGTGCGCACCCGGCTGGGAGTGTGCGGTCAGCGTCACGGGGCTGCCTCCGATTCGGGGCATTCGATGAGCAGGTCGTCGCCCTGCTGGATGACGGGGTACGCCTGCACGCTCTTCACGGCGGGGAGGGACTTCACCTGCCCCGTCTTCGCGTCGAACGCGGCGCCATGACGAGGACACAGGATGCGCCCGTTGCGCACGCGCCCCTCGCCCAGCGGGCCGCCGTCGTGCGTGCAGACGTTGTCGATGGCGTAATACGCGCCGTCGATGTTGCTGAGCGCGAGCGAGCGCCCCGCGCACTCCACCACGCGCACCTCGTTCAGGGGCACGTCGGAGGCGGCGGCCACGCGCTCTTCGCTCATCGTCTCTCCGTCCACCCGTCTCTCGTCGCCACCCGCCTACAGCTCGGCGGAGACGATCTTCCGCTCCACGCGGTCGTGCATGTCCGCCGCCAGTTCCGCGAACGCCGCGTCGTCCAGCACGGAGGCGAAGAAGCCGCCGACGAGGAGCTTCAGCGCCCCGCGGTAGTCAATGCCGCGGCTGCGGAGGTAGAAGAGCGCCTCCTGGTCCACCGGACCCACCGTGGCGCCGTGGCCGCAGCGGATGACATCCGACGTCAGGATCTCCAGCACCGGGTCGGAGTCCGCCTTCGCGTGGTCGGAGAGCAGCAGGTTGCGGTTCTCCTGGTTCGCCGCGGCGCCGCCGGCCGTTGTCTCCACGCGCGTGATGCCGTAGTAGACGGACCGCGAGGCCCCGGCGAGCGCGCTCTTGATCTCCACGTCGCTGGTGGTCTTCGGGCCGATGTGGTCCTGCAGCGTGACGAAGTCGAAGTGCTGCTCCGCGTCGCCGAGGGCGATGCCCCGGATCAGCGAGTTCGCCCCTTCGCCCTCGATCAGCGCCTCGATGTGCTGCTTCAGCAGGTGCCCGCCGATGGCGAGCGAGGCGATGTTCACGTCCGCGCCGCGCTCCAACCGGGAGCGCACCGTGGTGAACTCCCACGTGTTCGCGCCCCAGTCGCCATCGAACAGCACGCGCACGCGCGCGTTGTCCCGCGCCAGGATCTCCACGACGCCGGCCGCCAGCAGCGGCGCGTCCGCGGAGCGGTTCTTGACGATGACGGTGACCTCGCTGTTCGCCTCCGCGACGATGAGGACGCGCGGGAAGATCGCGTGCATCCCGTCCGCGGACGGCCCCTGCACGTCCAGCGTCACGGGCGCCTCGAAGACACCGCCGCGCGGGGCGTGCACGAAGGCGCCGCCGGTCCACTGTGCCGCGTTCGCGGCGATGAACTTGCTCTCCGTGCCCTGCACCACGGAGCCCAGCGCGGCCTCCACGGTCGACGCCTGCGAGGCGTCCCGCAGCGCGTCCGCCAGCGAGCCGGCGAACCCGCCCGTGGGCGCGGCGCCGGTCACGCGGGGCGCGAAGTCCGCCACCGGGGCGAACTCCTCGATGCCGTGGCGCGAGAGGTCCGTGTACTTCCACGGACGCAGCGCCGGCGTGGGCATGGGCGTGGCCGCAAAGGCGCGGGCGCCCTCCTCGCGGGCGCGCACGAGCCACGCGGGCTCCGTGCGGCCAGTCGCGGCAGCGGACACCTCGGCCTCCGCGTAGGCGCCGAGGGCGGTCGTGGTCTCCGCCATTAGCCCACCGAGCCTTCCATCTGCAACTCGATCAGGCGGTTCAGCTCGATCGCGTACTCCATCGGGAGCTCCTTCACGATCGGCTCCACAAAGCCGTTCACCACCATCTTCGCCGCGTCCTCCTCGGCAATGCCGCGGGACATCAGGTAGAAGAGCTGGTCCTCGCCGAGCTTGGAGACCGAGGCCTCGTGCCCGATGTTCACCTGCTCCTCGTCGATCTCCATCGTCGGGTAGGTGTCGGAGCGCGACAGCGGGTCGAGCAGCAGCGCGTCGCAGCGCACCGTGCTCGAGGAGTGCTCGGCGCCCTCGTACACCTTCAGCAGCCCGCGGTAGGACGTGCGGCCCGCGCCGCGCGAGACGGACTTCGAGACGATCGCGCTCGAGGTGTTCGGAGCGACGTGGACGATCTTGCCGCCGGCGTCCTGGTGCTGCCCGTCACCGGCGAACGCCAGCGACAGGATCTCGCCGTGCGCGCCCGGCTCCATCAGGTACACGCTCGGGTACTTCATCGTGAGCATGGAGCCCAGGTTGCCGTCCACCCACTCCATGATCGCGTTCTCGTACGCGTACGCGCGCTTCGTGACGAGGTTGTAGACGTTGTTCGACCAGTTCTGGATCGTCGAGTAGCGGACGCGCGCGCCCTTCTTCACGATGATCTCGACCACGGCCGAGTGCAGCGACGCGGTGCTGTAGATCGGGGCCGTGCAGCCCTCCACGTAGTGCACCTGCGAACCCTCGTCGGCGATGATCAGCGTGCGCTCGAACTGGCCCATGTTCTCCGTGTTGATGCGGAAGTAGGCCTGCAGCGGAATGTCCACCTTCACGCCCTTCGGGACGTAGATGAACGAGCCGCCCGACCACACGGCCGTGTTCAGCGCCGAGTAGCGGTTGTCGCCCGCCGGCACGATCGTGCCGAAGTACTCGCGCACCAGCTCCGGGTACTCCGCGAGCCCCTGGTCCATGCCCAGGAACACGACGCCCTGCTTCTGCAGGTCCTCGCGGATGTTGTGGTAGACGACCTCGGAGTCGTACTGCGCGCCGGCGCCGGCCAGGAACTGGCGCTCCGCCTCCGGGATGCCCAGCTTGTCGAAGGTGTCCTTGATGTACTCCGGGACATCGTCCCAGTTCGTGGAGTCGCGGTCCGTGGCGCGCACGTAGTAGTGGATGTCGTCGAAGTCGATCGCCTTCAGCAGCTCCGGGCTGCCGGCCCACGACGGGTCCTTCAGCTCCAGGAACGTCCGGTAGGCGTCGAGACGGTTCTCGAGCATCCACTCCGGCTCGCCCTTCATCTGGGACATGCCGCGGATGACCTCTTCGTTGAGGCCCTTCTCCGCGATGAAGAGCGGCTTCTCGTCGTCGTGGAAGCCCCACTTGTACTCGCCGACCGCGTCGCGCGCGGATGGGTTCACGGTGGTCATGAGGATGCCGCCTGTTCCAGCAGACCCAGCTCCTTCAGGATCGGGTCATAGCCTTCGTTCTCGATCTGCTTCGCGAGCGATGCGTCGCCGGAGCGGACGATCTTGCCCGCGACCAGGATGTGCACGAAGTCGGGGTGGATGTAGTTCAGGATGCGCTCGTAGTGCGTGATGAGCAGGATGCCCATCTCCGGCCGCCGCAGCGCGTTCACGCCCTCCGAGACCGTCCGCAGCGCGTCCACGTCGAGGCCGGAGTCCGTCTCGTCGAGGATCGCGAGGTCGGGCTTGAGGAGGCCCATCTGCAGGATCTCGGCGCGCTTCTTCTCGCCGCCGGAGAAGCCGTCGTTCACGTAGCGCCGCGCGAACTCTTCGCCCATCTTGAGCTTCGCCAGCGTCTCGCGAAGCTCCGCCAGGAACTCGCGGGCGGGGACCTCCTCGCCGCGGCGGGCCTTCAGCGCCTCGCGCATGAAGTTGACCATGGTCACGCCCGGGATCGCGGTCGGGTACTGGAAGGAGAGGAAGATGCCCTTGCGCGCGCGCTCGTCGGCGGACGCCTCGGTGATGTCCTCGCCCCGGTACAGGATCTGGCCGCCGTCCACGGTGTAGGACGGGCTCCCGGCGATCGTGCTGGACAGCGTGCTCTTCCCGGAGCCATTGGGGCCCATGATCGTGTGGACCTCGCCCGGCCGGATCACCAGGTCGATGCCCTTGATGATCTGCACCTCGGGCTTGTCCGTGATGCTGACCTTGAGATCGCGGACTTCGAGGATCGGTTCGCTCATCGCATCACTCATCGCGCGGATGCCGTGCCCTTCTGCTCGAGGACCGGCAGCAGGCCGTTCGCCGCCACCGGGTGCTCGTCGTCGTTCTTTGCTACCAGGTACTCGCAGGCGGCGCCGCCGCCCGCGACCGTGGTGACCTGTTCCACCGGCGCGCCGAGCAGCAGCTCGATCGCCCGCCGGTCCGCCGCGCAGCACGCGTGCGTTTCACTCGCCGTGGTGCGGTAGGGGCAGCCGGTGTTGCGCAGGCGGAAGAACTCGCCCGCGTCCTCCACCTCCTGCAGGATGCCCTCGTTGGAGAGCGCCACCGTGACCTCGTGCACCCGCTCGCCGATCGACGCGCCGCGGATCTGCGAGGAGTGCTCGCGCGCCACGGACTCCGCCACGCGGTCGAACAGCCGGTCGAGGACCCCGCGCCCGTCCGCGCCGCCGATCTCGTCCGCGCTCAGGTTCGCGAGCGCCGGGGACAGGCGGTCCAGCAGCTTCTGGTAATGGCTGGAGGAGGTGCGCTCCTCGCCCGCCTCGGACAGCGCATAGCGCGTGGTCGGGCGGCCGCGGGACTGTCGGACGAGGTGGGAGACGACCAGCCCGTCGGCCACCATCAGGTCCATGTGGCGGCGAATGGAGCCCGAAGACACGCCGATCTCCTCCGCGAGCTCGGCCACGGAGCGTGCGCCGCGCTCGTGCAGGATGCGGACGACCTCGTCCCGCGTGCGTTCCATCGGCCTCCCCCGCGCCTCTCGCGTTCCGTCCCACCAGCGTAGGTTCGAGTGACGCGGTATGTCAACGTTTTTTGCATTTTATTCGATGTAAATGAGCAATGTTTCGCACGTCCGTACGCCCGCCCTGCCGGGGCGCCCCCGCCGCGTTTGGCGCGAGCCCCCGGGCGCGCCTACGATCCGCCTCGACCGGCCCGCGACGGGCCCGAGGGGCGGAGGAGCGACCGATGGCTGACGAGGACGTGCGCGGAATGACGGTGGGCCACACGGTCCAGCTCCAGCGGCAGGTCGAGCCGGAGACGATCCGGATGTTCGTGGACGTGAGCGGGGACACGAACCCGCTGCACACGGACGCCGCGTACGCCGCCCGCACGCGCTTCAAGCAGCCGATCGCCCACGGGATGATCGGCGCGGCGTTCATCTCCGCCGCCATGGCCACCCGCCTCGCCCCCGGCTACGTGATCGTCTACCTGGGCCAGACGCTGGAGTTCGTCGCCCCCGTCTACGAGTACGACCTGCTGACCGTGACCTGCACCGTGACCGCGGTGGAGCCGCGCCGCAACCGCGTCCGCGTGGCGACCACCGTCACCAACCAGGACAGCGCCGAGGTGATCCGCGGCGAGGCGTACGTGCTGGTGGACGAGCTGGCAGCCGAGTAGTGCCCGGGACGCTCGCCGGGCAGGTCGCCGTCGTCACCGGCAGCAGCCGCGGCATCGGCCGCGCGTGCGTCCTCGCGCTCGCGGCGGAGGGCGCGGACGTCGTCATCAACTACGTCGCCTCGGCGGACGCAGCGGAGGAGGTGCGCGCGTCGGCGGAGGCGCTGGGCGTCCGCGCGCTCGTCGTCCGCGGCGACGTGGGCGACGAGGAGCAGGCGCACCACCTGATCGAGGCCGCCCTCGCCGCCTTCGGGCGCGTCGACGTGCTGGTCAACAACGCGGGCATCGCGCGCGTGAAGCTGCTCCACCGCATGGCCCGCGAGGACTGGGACGAGGTCATCCGGACCAACCTCTCCTCGGCGTTCTACTGCACGCAGGCGGTGATCCCCGGCATGCGGGCGCGCGGCAGCGGGCGCATCGTGAACGTCGCGTCGATGGTCGGCCAGCACGGCGACCCGGGGCAGGCGAACTACGCGGCGGCGAAGGCCGGGATGATCGCGCTCACGAAATCGGCGGCGAAGGAGCTCGCCCGCTTCGGCGTGACCGTGAACGCCGTCTGCCCCGGCTACGTGGACACCGACATGTCCGCCGTGATGTCCGAGGAGTACCGGACGCAGCTGCTCGCCTCGATCCCCCTCGGCCGCATGGCGACCGCCGAGGAGGTTGCGGCGAGCGTGGTGTTCCTCGCGGGGCCGGGCGGCGCGTTCTACACGGGCGCGGAGCTCAGCCCGAACGGCGGGCAATACATCTAGCGGGCTTCGGGTCTTCACCTCGGCGTCGCGATGATCGGATACCCTGCCTCGTCGGGAGGCCACCGCGTGATCCGCCGCATCCAGGTCATGGGCCCGTCCGGCAGCGGCAAGAGCACGCTCGGCCTGCGGCTGGCCGAGGGCCTCGGCGTGCCGCACGTCGAGCTGGACGCGATCAACTGGCTCCCGGGGTGGACCGAGCGCCCGCGCGAGGAGTTCCGCGCGATGCTCTCGGAGCAGACCGCCGAGGGCTGGGTGGTCAGCGGCAACTACATCAGCCGCGGCTCGGACGAGATCCTGTGGCCGCGGGCCGACCTGCTCGTCTGGCTCGACCTGCCGCTCCACGTCATCCTCCCGCGGCAGCTCACCCGCTCGTGGCACCGCTGGCGGACGAACGAGTTGCTGTGGGGCACCAACCACGAGCGCTTCTTCCCGCAGCTGAAGTTCTGGGACCGGAACTCCCTGGTCGGCTTCACCCTCGCCACGCGCGCGGCGTCACGCGCACGACTCGTCGAGGCGATGCGCGACCCGCGCTGGGCACGCGCACGCTGGGTGCGTCTCACCTCGCAGCGGGCGATCGACGGCTTTGCCGCCTCCGTGCTCGCCGAAGCCGGGAGCGCCGCCTGATGGCCGCGCCCTCGCCCGCGCGGCGCGTCCGCTTCTCGCTCGCGAAGGCGTACGCGCACCTGCGCGCCGCCGACCCGGTGCTCGCCGGACTGATCGAGGCGCACGGCCCGTACCGGCCGCGCCCCGCGATGGACCACTACGAGTCGCTGCTGCGCACGATCCTCTTCCAGCAGCTGGCCGGCGCGGCCGCGCGCACCATCCAGCGGCGCTGGCTTGCGCTCTACGGCGACGGCCCCGCGGGCGGCGAGGGCCGCTACCCGACGCCCGAGGAACTCCTGGCCACCTCCGACGAGGCGTTCCGCGCCGCCGGCGTCTCCCGGCAGAAGGCCGGCTACATGCGCTCGCTGGCGGAGCACGTGGTCTCCGGCGACCTCGACTTCGCGGGGATCGAGGCGCTCCCCGACGACGAGGTCGCGCGGCGGCTGGTCGCGGTGAAGGGCCTGGGCGAGTGGTCGGCGCACATGTTCCTCATGTTCCAACTGGGGCGTCCGGACGTCCTGCCCACCGGCGACCTCGGCGTGCGCATCGGCATGGGGCTGGCGTACGGGCTGGGCGCGCCGGCGACGGTGGCGGAGGCGCGCGCGATCGGCGAGGCGTGGGCGCCGTACCGCTCCGTGGGCTCGTGGTACTTGTGGCGCGCCGCCGAAGGCCCGCGCGGCGCCTGACCGCGCACCCGCAACGCCTCCCTCTCCCCGCATCACGTCCGTGGCCCGCGCGGGCGGATCGTGCGGGGACGCACTCCTATACTTGAACCTCGGGTGCCGAGCCCCCACGACGCTGCCCGCGACCGTGCCAGGCGTGCTGAGACCACGAAAGGGACCTCATGCGGATTGTGCTGTTCGGGCAGGCGGCGTTCGGCAAGGACGTGTTCGAGAAGCTGCGCGAGGCGGGCGAGGACATCGTCGGGGTGTCCACGCCGCGGCCGGGCGCGCGGCCCGACCCCCTGTTCGAGGCGGCGAGCGTGGCCGGGGTGCCGGTGATCGAGACGCCGGCGCTGCGCCAGGACGGCCCGTTCGAGCAGTTCGTGGCGCTGAAGCCGGACCTCCTCGTCTTCGCGTTCGTCACGGACATCATCCGCAAGCGCGTGCTGGATGCGGCGACGCACGGCGCGATCCAGTACCACCCCTCGCTGCTGCCGCTGCACCGCGGGCGCACCGCCATGAACTGGGCGATCATCTCCGGCGCCGCGAAGACCGGCCTCTCGATCTTCTGGGTCGACGAGGGCATCGACACCGGCCCGATCCTGCTCCAGAAGGAGGTGGAGATCGGCCCGGACGACAGCGTCGGGACGCTCTACTTCAACCGCCTGTACCCCCTCGGCGTGGACGCGCTCGTGGAGGCGACGCGCCTGGTGCGCGAGGGCACGGCGCCGCGCATCCCGCAGAACCACGCGCTCGCCACGTACGAGGCGCCCTGCGGGCCGGAGCACGCGCACATCGACTGGATGCACCACAGCCGGACCGTCTCCGCGCTGATCCGCGGCTGCGACCCGCAGCCCGGCGCGATGACCAGCCTCCGCGGCGAGACGATCCGTCTCTTCGACGCGAGCCTCCGCCCCGGCGCGCCGGGCGAGGCCCCGGGCACGGTGATGGCGATCGTAGACGGCCGCGCGGAGATCGCCGGCGTCGGCGGCACGCTGATCATCGGCCGCGCGCAGCGCGCGGGCGCGGCGAAGCAGGCCGCCGCCGAGGTGCTGATGGTCGGCGACGTGCTGGAGCGCGCCCCGTGACCCGCGCGTGCGGCAGGAGCCCCCGGTGATCGTCGGCACCGTCCGCGAACGCAAGAACGAGGAGTTCCGCGTCGCGCTGACGCCGGCGAGCGTGAGCGACCTCGTGCGCGCCGGACATACCGTGCTCATCGAGACGACTTCGGGCGTGGGCTCGGCGTACCCCGACGCGCAGTACGTGGCCGCCGGCGCGGAGATCTGCGCGACGATGGACGAGGTCTACGCGCGCGCCGAGCTGGTGTGCGAGGTGAAGGAGCCGCAGCCCTCCGAGTACGCGCTGATCCGCGAGGACCAGGTCATCTTCACGTACCTCCACCTTGCCGCCGAGCCGGAGGTCGCGCGCGTCGTGACCGAGGCGAAGTGCATCGCCATCGCCTACGAGACCGTGCGCCTGCCCAGCGGCGCCCTCCCGCTGCTCGCCCCCATGTCCGAGGTCGCCGGCCGGCTCGCGGTGGAGGAGGGCGCGCGCTTCCTGAAGCGCCCCGGCCCCGGGCGCGGCGTGCTCCTCGGCGGCATCGCCGGCGTGCCTCCCGCGCACGTCCTCGTGGTCGGATCGGGCAACGTCGGGCGGAACGCGGTGCGCATGGCGGTCGGCATGGGCGCGCGCGTGACCGTGGTGTCGAACTCGATCGACCAGCTGCGCGACCTCGACCAGCAGTACGCCGGGCGCATCGAGACGGCGATCTCCAGCCGCGGCGTGATCGCCGCGCTCGCCCCCACCGCGGACCTGCTGATCGGCGCCGTGCTCGTGGAGGGCCAGCGCGCCCCCGTGGTCGTGACGCGCGAGATGGTGCGCAGCATGCAGCCCGGCTCCGTCATCGTGGACGTCGCGGTGGACCAGGGCGGCTGCGTGGAGACGACGCGCCCGACCAGCCACGATGAGCCGATTTATGTCGAGGACGGCGTGATCCACTACGCCGTCCCGAACATGCCGGGTTCCGTGCCCCAGACCGCC
>JBFWQJ010000079.1:0-11330 GCA_050249515.1 Dehalococcoidia bacterium
ATGTACTCACGGAGCATGTCGAAGAAGTCCTCGTAGTCCAGGAAGAGCACCGGCTCCAGCGTCACGGTCATGCGGTCGCACCTTCCACGGGAGCCGTCGCCTCCCATTCCATCGGCACGTCGAGGAGCGACCGGACCACGCGCACGCCCTCGGGCGGCGTCGCCGTCCCGTCCCGATCGAGGAGCACGGCGCGCATCCCCGCGCGCTCGCCGCCCCGTACGTCCGCGCTCAGGCTGTCGCCCACCATCAGCGTCTCGGCCGGGGCCGTGCCACTCAGCGCCAGCGCCGCCTCGAAGATCGCGGGATGCGGCTTGCGGACGCCCACGCGCGCGCTCGTCACGACGCCGGCGACGAGGTCGCCGAGCAGCGCCCCGGCGATCTCCGGCAGCGCCCAGATGTGGTTCGACACGATGTACGCCGACACGCCGGCGTCGCGCAGCCGCCGCAGCGCCGGGAGCGTGTCGTCGTACAGCACGTAGCGCGCCGCCTCCTCCTCCAGCAGCGCGGCGACGCGCCCCGCCTCGGCGAGCGCGGCATCCGAGGCGGGGCAGGCGGCGCGGATGCGGTCGGCGGCGAGCGCGGCGCGCAGTGCGCGGAACGCCTCCTGCGACGCCGATGCCTCGCGGTGCACCGGTCCGAGCGGTGTCATCCACGGCGCCCAGGCGTTGTCGACGCCGCCCGCCGCGATCGTCGCCTCGGACACCTCGATCCCCGCGGCGCGCGCGGCCTCTGCGTACAGCGCCCAGTGCGAGGGCTGCATGTACGCGAGGGTCTGGTCGAAGTCGAAGCAGACGGCGCGGATCGGCGAGGCGGTCATGGAGCACACGATATCCGCGCGCCGTGCCCGGGGCGAGGGAGACCGTCAGCGCGGGCGGTGCGTTTTCACCTGTCGCCCGCGGCCCCCGGTCGGGATACTCGGTCGGGGCAAGAAGGCGACCGGTCCGTGGCGTCCGACCAGGTGATGGCGGCCCTGCACGAGTTCGAGGTGGCGCATCGTGCGCTGCGTGATCGCGTGTCCGACGGCGACCTCGTCTCGATCGAGGACTCCCCGAATGTGGCGTACGTGATCTGGCCGGACGGCCGGCTCGCATACACGAACCGCGCGTTCCGCGCGTTCGCGGAGGAGAACGGGGCCTCCGCGCTGCCGACCGCATGGGGCCTCGGCCGGAGCGTCTTCGACGCCATGCGCGGTGAGATCGCCGCCTTCTATCGCGAGCACTGGAGCGGAATCGCGAAGAGCGGCCCGCCGTGGGAGCACACGTACGAGTGCTCCTCCGCGGACGAGTTCCGGCTGTTCCACATGATCACGTTCCCGCTGCCGGGTGACCTGGGGCTGCTGCTCGTCGTGAACTCGCTCGCGTACGCCGGCCCGCACAGCCGCCCCGAGTCGCGCGCGGTGGAGTCCCGCTACCGGGATGCGGACGGGATCATCCTCCAGTGCGCGAACTGCCGCCGCGTGCGCGCGCTGGAGTCGGACGGGGCGTGGCACTGGGTGCCGGCGTGGGTGCGGCAGCCGCCGCAGGACACCAGCCACGGGATCTGCTCGGTCTGCGTCGGCGCGTACTACTCGCCCCTGCTGCGCAGGCGGCAGTTGCGCGACGGCGAGGCGTGACTCCGACGGGACGCGGGCGCTACGCCGGGACTGCCTCGCGCCGCCCGGCGAGCAGCGTCATCAGCGCCTCCACGGCGGCGAGCCACTGCGGGCCGAGGGCGCCCCGGTCCACCCGCACCTGGTTGCGGCCCACGCGCACGCCCGCCGGCAGGCGCGGCAGCAGCCGCTCCGCGAACGGACGCCCCGCCGAGCCGATCACCACCTCGTCCCCCTCGAAGCGCACCGAGCCGATGCCGCTGGCCGCGCCGACGATGCGCAGCCGCACGAGCCCGAGGAGGTGCTCCAGCGCCTCCGGCAGCGGGCCGAACCGGTCCGCCGTCTCCGTCGCCAGCGCCTCTACGTCCTCCACGCTCCGCATCCCGGCGACCCGCTGGTAGAGCGCGAGGCGACCCTCGATGTCGGGGACGTACGACTCCGGCACATACGAGGCGAGCGGCAGGTCGATCACCACGGCGCGCAGCGCGTCGCGCGTTTCGTGGGGCAGCGGCTCGGGCGCGCGGTGCTCGTGTGACGCGCGCAACTCCTCGACCGCCTCGGCGAGCATCTCCGTGTACAGGTCGAAGCCGACCGAGGCGATGTTGCCGCTCTGCTCCGCGCCCAGCAGGTTGCCCGCGCCGCGGATCTCCAGGTCACGCAGCGCCACCTGGAAGCCCGCCCCCAGCTCGCTCGCCTCGAAGATCGTCGCGAGGCGCGCCTGCGCCTCCTCGGTCAGCGCGCGGTGCTTCGGGTGCAGCAGGTAGGCGTAGGCCTGGTTCGCGCCTCGACCCACGCGCCCGCGGAGCTGGTACATCTGCGCGAGGCCGAACATGTCCGCGCGGTCCACGATCAGCGTGTTCACGTTCGGGATGTCGATGCCCGACTCGATGATCGTGGTGCAGATCAGCACGTCGAACTCGCCGTCCGCGAACTTCTCCATCACGCCCTTGAGCACGTTCTCCGGCATCTGCCCGTGCCCCACGGCGATGCGTGCCTCCGGGACGAGCTCCCGCACGTGGTCCGCGAGCGCGTCGATGGAGCGGACACGGTTGTGCACCATGAACACCTGCCCGCCGCGCTCGATCTCGTGCAGGATCGCCTCGCGCACGATCGCGTCGTCCGTCTCCATGACGAACGTCTGCACCGGCTGACGTCCCGCGGGCGCGGTCTCGATCATCGACATGTCGCGGATGCCGGTGAGCGCCATGTGCAGCGTGCGCGGGATCGGCGTCGCGCTGAGCGTCAGCACGTCCACCTCCAGCCGCATGCGCTTCAGGCGCTCCTTGTGCGTCACGCCGAAGCGCTGCTCCTCGTCGATGACGACGAGCCCGAGGTTCTGGAACTCCATCGACGGGTCGAGCAGCCGATGCGTGCCGATGAGGATGTCGATCTCGCCGCTGCGCGCGCGATGGATGATGTCGCGCACCTCGCCGTCGCTGCGGAATCGCGAGATCACGTCGATGGACACCGGGAAGCCGGACAGCCGCTCGCGGAACGTGCGCAGGTGCTGCTGGGCGAGCACGGTGGTGGGGACGAGGACGGCGACCTGGTAGCCCTCCTGCACCGCCTTGAACGCGGCGCGCACGGCGATCTCCGTCTTGCCGAAGCCCACGTCGCCGCAGATCACGCGGTCCATCGGCCGGGCGGACTCCATGTCCGCCTTCACCGCCGTGATCGCCGCGACCTGGTCCTCCGTCTCCTCGTAGGGGAACGACTCCTCCAGCTCCGTCTGCCAAGGCGTGTCGGGGCCGTAGGCGTGGCCGGGCAGCATCTGCCGCGCCGCGTACAGCCGCACGAGGTCGGCGGCCACGAGCTGCACCGCGCCCTTCACCCGCGCGCGCGCCCGCGTCCACTCCTGCGTGCCCAGCCGGGTGAGGCGTGGCGCGTGGCCCGCCGGGCCGCTGTAGCGGCTGACCCGGTCCACCTGGTCCACCGGCACGTAGAGCTTGTCGTCCCCCGCGTAGCGCAGTTCCAGGTAGTCGCGCTGCTCGCCCTCGACCTCGCGCCGCACGATGCCGCCGAAGCGCGCGATGCCGTGGTCGGCATGGACCACGAAGTCGCCGGGCGACACCTCCGCCAGGAAGCGCGAACGGTGGCTCGCGCGCGTTCGCAGCGTGCGGCGGCGCTTCACGAACCCGAACAGCTCCCGGTCCGTGACGAGGGCGACCGGGCCTGACTCCGCCTGGACGATCCAGCCCTCCGGCATCGCGCCCTGCACCAGGTGCACCGTCCCGCGCGGGACCGGCTGCGCGAGGTGCTCGACCACCTCAGCCGCGACGCCCTGCTCCTCCAGCACCTCGCGGAAGCGCTGGGCCTGCTGCGTCACCACCACCACGCGGTCGCCGCGCTGCTGCTGGCGGTAGGTGTCCTTCGCCGCGTCCTGCAGGCGCCCGGCGTAGGCGTCCGCGGTGCGGAACGGGAGTTTGAAGGCGCCCGCCTCCGCCCCCGTGACCCAGCGCCCCAGCTCCGCGCGACGGCTGTGGCCGTCCACCGCGCCGCGCCACGCGTCCAGCGGCTCATGCGGGAACGGCGCCTCCGTGGTCAGTTGCCCCGCCGCGGCGAGGTCGGCTCGCCGCTCCGCGACCAGTTCGTCCAGGTCGGTGAGCGCGGCGTCCAGCGCCTCCGGCTCATCCAGCACCAGCACGGAGTCGTCGCGCAGGTGGTCGAGGATCGTCGCGGTCGCGGCGAGCGGGCCGTACATCGCGGGCGTTGGCAGCTCGCCGGCGCGCAGGCTGCTCAGCTCGTCCTGCACCGTGCGGTCCCGCGCGGCCTCCAGTGTGGACGCGAGCCGCGCCATCTCCTCGCGCGTGGGGAACCACTCCGTCGCCGGGCCGATGCGCACCTCGTCCAGCTGCGCAAGCGTCCGCTGGGTCTCGATCGAGAACGTGCGGATCGACTCCACCTCGGGCCCGAAGAACTCGATGCGCACGGGGGTGTCGAGGCCGGGCGGGAACACGTCGATCAGCCCGCCGCGCCGCGCCGCCTGCCCGGGCGCCTCCACCAGCGACACGATCTCGTAGCCCGCCTCCACCAGCTTGCCGGCGAGGCCCTCGAACGACACGCGGTCGCCGCGCGCGATCCGTCCTGCGCCCCGGCCCAGGTCCGCCGGGCGGAGCGTGTGCTGCGCCGCCGCGCCGACCGAGGCGACCACCAGCGGCGGCGTGCCGCCGGACGAGGCGACCGCGATCCGCGCGAGCGCGTCGATGCGCCGCCACGAGACCTCCTCGTCCGGCACCTGCCGCGCGTAGGCGATCTCGTGGTGGGCTGGGTAGTGCATGGCGGCGTCGCCGACCCAGGCGCGCATCTGCTCCGCGAATGCCTGTGCGTCGTTCTCGCGCGCCACCAGCACCAGCAGCGGACGCCGCGAGTTCCGCCACAGCAGGGCCGTGGTCACCGCCTTCGCCGCATCGAGCACGCCGAGGCGCACGTGCGCGCCCGTCTTCAGCCGCGCGAAGGCGTCCGGCAGCGGGTCGAGCGACTGCAGCACGGGGAGCAGCGGTTGCAGGTCCATCGGGCGTCGGGGCTCCTCGGTCGGTCCGCGGATCGTGCGCGCAACCGCGAACGGGGCCGCCCGCTGGGGGTGGCCCTGTGACGGTGTGCGGTGTTGCGTCCAGTGTACGGAGGGACCGCGGCACGGGCCACGCGCGGCGGCCCCGACCTCGCGCCGACGGACTACGCCGAGGCGGCCGGGGGCTCCCAGCGGTTCAGCTCGTTCATCGCCACCTCGAAGCCGTGCGCGGCGGCCTGCTCCACGGCGTCGGCGACGCGGTCAACGGCGGCGTCGAGGATCGCGCGCTGCGGGGCGGAGGGGCGCGAGAGCACCCACTTCGCGATGCGCTCCGGCTCGCGCACGGGGATCGTGCCGTCGTACGGCCGGTCGATGCCGATGCGGATGCGCGGGAACTCCGTGCTCCCGCCGAGCGCCGCGATGATCGACTTCAGCCCGTTGTTCCCACCGCTGCTCCCCTGCAGGCGCATCCGCGGGCGCCCCACCGGCAGATCGAGGTCGTCGTAGATGACGAGCAGCTCACGCGGCGTCGCGTGGAGCCGCTTCAGCTCGGCGACGATTCCCTTCCCCGCGTCGTTGTAGAACGAGCGCGAGATCGCGATCCCGACCGCGCGGCCGCCGAGGTCGAGGCGGGCGGCCTCGACGTTCCCCGTGCGCTTCAGCTCCGCGTGGTGCCGGCGCGCGAGCACGCCGATGCACCACATGCCGACGTTGTGGCGCGTCTGTCCGTAGTCGTTCGTGGGGTTGCCCAGGCCGACCACCAGCTTCGGGCGTGCCGGCCCGTCCTCCGCCGCGGGGGGCGGCGGCTCATCCGCCTCCGGGCGGGGGCGGCGAGGGCGGAAGGCGTTGAAGGCGGATCCCAGCGGCATGGCGCATCGTGTGTCGCACGCGCGCCTCGGCGCAAGCGCGGGGGCCGCGCCGCGCTACTCCGTCCGACGGACGAAGGGCTCCGTGGGCCCGCCGGCGTCCTTCCAGCCCTTGTACCCGCCGAGGATGTGCGCGACCGGCTTCAGCCCCATGTCCTGCGCGGTCTTGGCCGCGAGCGCGGAGCGCCAGCCGCCGGCGCAGAAGAACACGAACTTCTTGTCCTCGCCGAAGACCGGCTTGAAGTACGGGCTCGCCGGGTCGATCCAGAATTCCAGCATCCCGCGCGTGACGCGGAACGCGCCGGGCACCTGGCCGTCGCGCTCCAGCTCGCGCGGGTCGCGCAGGTCGACAAGGACCACGTCCGGGTCGCCGTGGAGCTTGACCGCCTCCTCCGAGGTGATCTCTTCGATCTCCCGCTTCGCCTCCTCGACCATCGCCATGACGCTCTTGATCTCGTGGGGCATGACCGGCTCCCTGCTGCTGCGCGTGCCTGTCGGGCGATTGTAGGGCGCGCCGCCGAGGGGTACCGCTACGCCACGAGTCGCAACTACTCCACGAGTCGCCACCCCGCGCCGCCGAAGCCGCCGAGCGGCGTGCGCCCCTCCGGCGACGTGTCGATCGCCTGCCGCGCCGCGCGCCGGAACTCCTCGACCGCGGCCTCGAGGTTCGCGAGCGTTACCTCCGGGAACTGCTGCGCGACCACGGTGAGCGGCGAGCGCGCCGCGGCGGTCAGCAGTGCCTCGATGCGCGCGGCGAGCCGGTCGTCCAGCACGCGGTCCAGGTGGTCCACCTCGCTCAGCGCGATCGCGTCCAGCACGGCGCGCAGGTCGTCGTCGTGCTGGAGCGCGCACGCCGCCAGCGCGCCGGAGAGCCGCCGCAGCCGCCCGGAGAGCGCTCGCTCCACGGCCTCCACCGCGTCGAGGTAGTCGGTCGCACGGCGGTTCGGCTCGCCGAGCGGCAGACCGGCGGTCGTCGCCGCGAGCGCGTCCGGGTGGTCGGGCATCGCGACGAGCGCGGCGAGCGAAGCGCGCTCGGCCGCCGCGGCCTCCTCGCCCTCCGGGTCGCCGAGGGCGTCGATGCCGTTCAGCCGCTCCAGTGTCGCCAGGCGGGCCGCGTGCGCCTCCGCGTGCGCGAGCACCGCGTCCCGCTCGCCCAGCGCTCGCCGGTAGTGCGCTTCGTACGCGCGGCGGTAACGGCGCTGCCACGCCAGCGCGGCGGCGACCGCAGAGGTCATCGACGCGCCCTCCAGCGTCCGCCACGGGGACAGCTGCTCCAGCAGCACCATCCGGTCCACCGCCAGATCCGCGGCGTCCACCAGTCCGTGCGGCACGGTCGCCTCGCGGAGGAAGCGCATGAGCGCCGCCTGTGCCGGTGCGGCGGCCTCCACGCGCTCGACGAGGATCGCGTCGGCGAACCGCTCCGGCTCGTTGTACCGGACGTGGAACCAGCGCTCCAGCGCCGCCGCGCGCAGCGCGCCCAGCGGGGCGAAGTCCTGCCGGCCCCGAGTGAACGCGCGCAGCGCCTCCGCCTGCCGTTCGAGGTCGACGGGCGGGGCGTCCGGGTAGCGGAGCGCGGTCGCCCCGGCGCGCAGGAACTCCTCAAGCGCGGCGGAGGGCTCGCGGTGGTAAGGGGACGCGGGCCACAGCCGCCGGGACGTGTCAGGCTGCCCGGGACGCTCGTACAGGAGGCCGTCGTCAACGACATAATCCTCGACGAGTTCGCCGACACCACGCGAGCGGACGTCCACGGCCAGCCACGGAGGCGTGTGCGCGGGCGCCGGGCCGCGTTCGAGGTGCACGACGCGGACATCCGCCTCCGCCGGGTCGGGGGGCAGCGCCAGCCGGGGCTCCCAGCGCACGGCGCGGACCTCCTCGATCGCGAACGGGACGCCCGCGTCGTCGCGCTCGTAGAGGATGAGCGAGTGCGGGACGGGTGCCGCGGTCATGACGCCTCCACGACGGTACCTCCGAAGAACGAACGTTCGGAACATATATACCACGCGCGCGCCGGTCTGCCAGCGGGGCACCCGGGTGTCCGCGCTTCGGGTTGATTGCGGGGCCCACCGCCCCCGCCTACGATGCCGCCGTCCGCACCGAGGAGAGCGCCATGTCCGACGTCATCACTGCCGCCCGCGCCGAGGGCCGCCTGCTGCTCAACGAGGTGGAGGCGAAGGCGATGCTCGCGGAGGCCGGCGTCCCGGTGACCGAGACGCGCCTCGCACGCTCCGTCGAGGAGGCCGTGGCGCTGGCAGACGCGCTGGGCTACCCGGCGGCGCTGAAGATCGTCTCTGCGGACATCGCCCACAAGTCCGACGTCGGCGGCGTGGTCCTCGGGCTGGCGGACGCGGCGGCGGTGCGGCAGGCGCACGCGGCCATGCTCGCGCGGGTCGCGCAGGCGGCTCCGGGGGCGCGCATCGACGGCGTCTCCGTGCAGCGCATGGCCGCGCCGGGCATCGAGGTGATCGTGGGCGGGACCACGGACCCGCAGTTCGGGCCGGTGCTCATGTTCGGGCTCGGCGGCGTGTTCGTGGAGGTGCTGAAGGACGTGGCGTTCCGCATCGTCCCGCTGGAGCCGCGCGACGCGGCGCAGATGATCCGCGAGATCAACGCGCTGCCCGTGCTGCAGGGCGCGCGCGGCGCCGCCCCGGCCGACCTCGGTGCGATCGAGGCGATGCTGCTGGGGGTGTCGGCCTTCATGGCCGCGCACCCGGAGGTGGCGGAGCTGGACCTGAACCCCGTGTTCGCCTACGCAGAGGGCGCGGTGGCCGTGGACGCCCGGATCGTCCTGGCCGCGCCGGGCGAGGAGCGCGGGGCGCTGTAATGTTTACTGCGCCCGCCCGCCGGTCTAGGCTGTGATCGTGCCTTCCGTGCCCCACGGCCCCATCTACCTCGACCACGCGGCGTCCACCGCCGTGCGCCCCGAGGTGCTGGAGGCGATGCTGCCCTTCTTCTCCGGCGAGTTCGCGAACCCCTCGGCCCACCACGCCGGCGGCCGCGTCGCGCACGACGCGCTCGATGATGCCCGCGCGGACGTCGCGGAGGTGTTCGGCGCCGTGCCGGAGGAGGTCATCTTCACGTCGGGCGGCACGGAGAGCATCAACGCTGCGATCAAGGGCGTCGCCTTCGCGCAGATGGAGGCCGGCGTCGGCCGCCACGTCGTGACCACGGAGGTGGAGCACCACGCCGTCCTGCACTCCGCGCAGTACCTCGAACGCTTCGGGTTCGAGGTGGACGTGCTGCCGGTGGACGAGTTCGGGCGCGTGACGCCGGAGCAGGTCGCCGCCGCCGTGCGCGCGGACACCGCGCTCGTCTCCATCGGTTACGCGAACAACGAGGTGGGGACGGTGCAGCCGCTGCGCGAGATCAGCGCCGCCCTGCAGGCACGCGCGAAGAGCCTCGGCCGGCGGATCCCGCTGCACACAGACGCCGTGCAGGCCGCGAACTCCCACGAGCTTGAGGTGAACCGGCTGGGCGTGGACCTGTTGTCGCTGTCCGGCCACAAGTTCGGCGGACCGAAGGGCACCGGCCTGCTCTACCTCCGGCGCGACGTCCCGTTCCTGGAGCAGGTCTCCGGCGGCGGGCAGGAGCGCCAGCGCCGCTCCGGCACGGAGAACGTGCCCGGCATCGTCGGCATCGCCCGCGCGCTGCGCCTCGCGCAGTCGGAGCGCGAGGCGTTCGTGACGCGCACTAGCGCGCTGCGCGACCGGCTGCTGCACGGCGTGATGACGGCCGTCCCGGACGCGCGGCTCAACGGCCACCCCGTGGAGCGGCTGCCGCACAACCTGCACATCTGCTTCCCGGGCGTCGAGGGCGAGTCGATGGTGGAGGCGCTGGACGCCGCCGGCATTGAATGCTCGGCCGGTGCGGCGTGCACCTCCGCCACATGGGAGCCCTCGCACGTGCTGCTGGCGATGGGGGTCCCGCTGGACCTGGCGATCGGGTCGCTGCGGATGACGCTGTGGCCCAGCCTCACCGTCCCGCAGATCGACCGCGTGGCGCAGCAGATCCCGGTCGCGCTGGAACAGCTCCGCGGCGCGACCGTCCGCTAGGGGCGTCCGTCCGGACGCGCCCCGCTACTGCATCTTGCCGGCCTGCTCCTCGCGCTCGTGGTCGAGCCGCATCGAGGTCATGCCGAGCCAGAGCGCGAACGACGTCCCGACGATGAGCAGCGTGCCGGCGCCGAGCAGAACTTCCGTGGCCATGACGATCCTCCGTGAACGGGCGTCGCCCTCGACGCCTCGCCACGGATGGTGCCGCAGCACCTCGTCCGCACGGAGGGGCAAACGTCCCGCCGCGGTCGTGACCGCGGTCGGGACGCGAGGCGGGACGAGGGGCTAGCCCTCGCCCTGCTCCATGGGGTAGCCGGCGGCCTCCCACGCGAGGTGCCCGCCCTCGACGTTGTAGAGGTCCTCGAGGCCGAGCGAGGCGGCGAACTCCGCGGCGACCGCGGAGCGCTGGCCGCTCTTGCAGATGAAGAGGATCGGGCGGTCGGTCGCCAGCTTGTCGGCCTGCGTCAGCACCGCCATGTGCTGGATGCGGACGGAGCCGGGGACGTGGCCCTCCGCGTGCTCCCACGGCTCGCGCGCGTCGATGACCTGGACGCCGCCGCCGTCGATCATCTCCTTCGCCTCGTGGACATCGATCCGGGTGAACGGCTCACCCTCGCGCTTCTCTGCCATTGGAGTCCCCATCTCTCTGCGATGCGCGGCCGTCCCGCGCGGCCGGGGCGCTGCCCGACGCCGCGATCCACCTCGATCCCTCGAGGGGGCACGACCGCTGTGTGATGTGCCTGGTCGCCCCAGTGTATCGCGCCCGCGCGCGCGGGCTACAATCAGCCGACGGGAGCCGCGCATGATCCGCCGCAGGACGTCTAGCCTCGAACGCCACACCTGTGGCTGACCGCCCGCGCATCTTCGTGTCCCGCGTCCTGCCCGGCGGCGACGGCCCGGACAGCCCGCTGGCCCGCCTCCGCGCGGCCGGCGAGGTGGACCTGTGGACGGGCGACGACCCCCCGCCCGCCGAGGTGCTCCGGGAGCGTCTGGCCGCCGCGGACGGTGTGCTCACCATGCTTACCGAGCGCATCGACGCCGCGCTGCTGGACGCCGCGCCGCGCCTGCGTGTCGTCTCGAACCTCGCCGTCGGCTTCGACAACATCGATGTCCCTGCCTGCACGGCGCGCGGGGTGATGATCACCAACACCCCCGGCGTGCTGGATGAGACCACCGCGGACATGGCGTTCGCGCTGCTCCTGGCCGCCGCGCGCCGGCTGCCCGAGGCCGAGCGCGCGATCCGCGAGGGCGCATGGGGCCAGTGGCATCCGACGTGGATGCTGGGGCACCAGGTCAGCGGCGCCACGCTCGGCATTGTC
>JBFWQJ010000080.1:0-11246 GCA_050249515.1 Dehalococcoidia bacterium
GACTGCCTGCAACGGCGCTGCGCGTACGTCCGCGACGGCTCGTGCTTCCTGCTCCGTGCGAGGACGCGCGCCGCCTCCGCGCACGTCGTCGTGGTGAACCACTCGCTGCTGCTCGACAACGCCGCGCGCGCCGACCAGGTGCTGCCGCCGTTCCGTCACCTGGTGGTGGACGAGGCGCACCGCCTGGAGGACGTCGCGACGCAGCACTACGGCGCCGCATTCTCCGCGCGCGAGGTGCGCGACCTGATCGACCGCCTCGGGCAGGCCGACCGGCACGGCGACCCCGGCTTCGTGCGCCGGCTGCAGGGGATCGGAGGCGGCGAGGCGCTCGCTCTGTCGCCGCTCGCCGGACTCGCGCCGCTCGCCGACCGCCTCGAGATCGCGGTCGCCGCCGCGCGCGAGCACGTCCGCCCACTCGCGGACGCGCTCCGGGTGTTCGCGGACGAGCATGCCGAGGAGAGCGGTGGGCCGCGCCGCGAGATCTCGCTGACGGCGGCGCGGCGCGCCCAGCCGGCGTGGGAGGAGGCAGCCGAGGCCGCGCTCCACCTCGACCTCGCGCTGCAGGTGGTGACAGAGCGGGTCACGCAGGTGCGTGACGCTGTCGCCGCGCTGCCCGAGGGCGTCGGCGACCTCGCCGAGCCGTTGCGCGTGGAGGCGACGCAGGCCGCGGAGGCGCTGACTACCGCGCGCGAGACGCTGCGCCGCACGGCCCTTCAGCCGCATCGCGAGGACATCGCGTGGCTCGCGGTGGGCGAGGGGGACCAGCGGCTGCACCTCGCGCCGCTCGACGTCTCCGAGCGACTCGACCACGACCTGTACCGCGATCGCACCTCGATCCTCCTGACAAGCGCGACGCTCTCCGCCGGCGGGTCGTTCGACTTCACGCTCGACCGCCTCGGGCTGCGCGAGGCGGACACGCTGGAGGTGCCGTCGCCGTTCGACTACCGCAGCGCGGTGCTCAGCGTGCTGGTGGACGACCTGCCCGAACCGGGGATGCCCGGCTACGACCGCGCGCTACACGAGACGATCGCGGAGGCGACCCGTGCGGCCGGCGGCCGCACGCTGGCGCTGTTCACCTCGCACGCCGCCGTGCGCGCCGCGTCGAACGCGCTGCGCGACCTCCTCGGGCGCGACGACATCCTCGTGCTGGCGCAGGGGATCGATGGCTCCCCGGGGCGGCTGCTGCGCCTGCTGGTGGAGCGTCCGCGCACGGTGCTGCTGGGCACCGCGGCGTTCTGGGAGGGCATCGACGTGCAGGGCGAGGCGCTGTCGCAGATCCTCGTGACACGCCTGCCGTTCCCGGTGCCGAACGACCCGATCTATGCGGGGCGCGCGGAGCAGTTCAACGACCCGTTCGGCGAGTTCGCCGTGCCGCAGTCCGTGCTGCGCTTCCGCCAGGGCTTCGGGCGGCTGATCCGCGGCGTCACGGACCGCGGCGTCTTCGCCGTCCTCGACAGCCGCATCGTGCGGCGGAGCTACGGCGAGGTGTTCGTGGACTCGCTGCCGGACTGCGAGGTCCGCCGCCTGCGCGCGGACGCGCTCCCTCGCGCGGTCGAGGACTGGCTGGGGTAGCGGTGGCGGCCGGCACCTGGGCCCGCGGCCTCGGCATCTCGCTCGTCGCCTCGGATGCGGCGTCGGTGCTCGCGGACGCCGCACTGCACCGCGCGCTCGCGGACGGCATCGAGCATGCGCACGACGGTCCGCTGCACGAGTTCCCGGAGGACGCCGAGTGGTACCTCGTGCGGGAGGGGCGCGCGGACGTCGGCGTCGCCGTGCTCCAGCGCGGCGTGCCGCGCGACGGCGAGGCCGCGCTGTGGGCCGTCGCCATCGCGCCGGAGCATCGAGGCCGCGCGACGGCGACGAAGGCGATCCTCGTGACCGAGCGACGGCTCCAGCGGGACGGCATCGGCCGCCTCATCGCGCGCGTGCCGCGGACGAACGGGCGCGGGCTCTACTTCATGTTGCGCGTCGGCTACACGCCGCTGCCGCCGGGCGAGACGCCGCGCGGCGACGAGGGCGACGTGACGTGGTTCGCGCGCGGCGGGCGCTCGTAGCCGCCGGCCGGGCTCAGGACCGCGAGGCGCGCTCCTGCTGCCTCGCGCGCTCCCGCCGACGCGCCTCGAGCGAGCGGCGCACGAAGCGCCGGTAGGCGACCGCCACCGAGATCGCGATGCCGGCGTAGACCAGCAGGTCGAAGACGCCCACGCCGCCCGGGAACACGCCGAGCACGAGGCGCATCGCGAGCGCGCCCACGCAGAAGAAGAACAGCGCCCCGAAAGACGACTTCGCCGCGGACGCCTCGGCCGGCGGCGGGGCCTCGGGCGCGTCGTCCGCGGGCGGAGGCGGCGAGGGGCGCGCGGCGCGCGATTCGGCGATGCGGCGCTGGCGGCTCATCAGTCGATGCGGCGGAAGCGGCGGCGCGGGGGCGAGCCGGCCGGGCGGGGCGGGGCGGAGCGCGCCGGCGGCGGCGTGGGGGCGGGTGCCTCGGCGGATGGCATGGAGGCGGCCATGCCGGGGGCGACCCATCCGGGGCGGCGCTCCATCTCCTGCGCCTGCGTCTCCTGCAGGACGAGCGCGTTGATCTCGTCGTTGATCGCGACCAGGCACGGGGCGCAGTAGTAGTAGACGCCTAGCTCCGGCCCGATGATCGCGTCGCCGCAGTCGATCCCCTCCCGGTTGGAGTAGGGGTTCAGGTGGTACTGCGTGTCGCAGCGGAAGCACATCTGCAGGAGCAACGGCTCCGCGTCCACGCCGCAGATCCCGCAGGTCTCCAGTTCCTCGGCCATCTCACTCCACCCATCCGGCCCCGGTGGGGCCGTCATCGCCCGCGGTCAGTCTGCGGCGCACGGCCCGCATCGCCTCGGCGCGCGTCCTCAGCGTGCCGAGATAGCGCGCCCGGCGCAAGCCGTCGAGCGCGGCGCCCAGCCGCGGCCCCTGAGGCATCCCCAGGCGCATGAGCGTGGCGGCGTCCAGCGCCGGCCGCGTGCGCTCCCAGCGGCGCAGATCACGCTGCAGCGACGGTTGGCGCTCCGGGTCGAGCCAGCGGGCTGCCGTCCGGGCCGCCTCGGTCGCCCCGCCGAGCCGCGCGAGGGCCTCCGGCGTCGCGTCCCCGGCACGACCGGCGGCGAGCAGCGCCGCGGCGTGCTCGACCGTGCCCGCGAGCGCGCGCGAGACCGCGAGCCGTTCGAGGATGGCGCGGCGCTGCGCGGCGACGTCGTCCGGGGCGATGAGCAGCGCGAGGAGCACCTCGACCGGCAGGGGACCGGTGCGGCGACGCAGCGCGCGTCGCGTCGCCTCGTGCAGGCGGAGGGCAGGGTGGGTGCCACGCAGCACGCCCCACGCCTCGGCGAGGGCGAGCGTGCGCCCGGCGCGGCCGCGCCGGGCCGTGAACGCGAGTTCGGCGGTGATGCGGTCGCCGGAGATGGTGTTGAGGTACGCCGTCCCGGCGGCGATCAGCCGCGCGGTCGCCTCGTCCGGTGCGAGGTCGAACAGGGCGGCGGTCCGCGCGCCGCGCCAGAGGCGGGTCGCGTCGTCCTCGAACGAGCGGGGATGCAGGACGCGCAGCCGGCGAGCGGCGAGGTCGGTCAGGCCGCCGGCGGGGTCGGAGATGACGCCCGCGACGCCGCCCGCGAGGCCGAGGGCCATCGCGTTCACCGTGAAGTCGCGCCGGGCGAGGTCCGCCTCGATGTTGTCGGCCTGCGCGACCACCGGCAGGGCGCCGGGTGAGACATAATGTTCGGTGCGGAGCCGCGCGAGGTCGAGCCGGGCGGGGATCGCCTCGGCGGCTGCGTCCCCCTCCGTCAGGCGGACAGAGGCGGTGCCGAAGCGCGGCTCCGCCTCCAGCGTCGCCAGCGGACGGCTTCGGGCCGGGAGCCGCGCGATGACACCCGCGGCGAACGCGCCGGCGTCCCCGGCGAGCGCGAGGTCGAGGTCGTGGACATCGCGTCCGAGGGCCAGGTCGCGCACAGCGCCGCCGACCAGCCAGAGGGGCACCGCGGCGGCATCCGCCTGGGCGCGGGCGGCGTCCAGCAGGGCGCGCTCGGGCGCCGTCAACAGGCTGCGCAGCTGTGGAAGGCTAGGCCGCTTAGGCGGTTGAGCCATTCTTGACACTGTGGAGGGCGCTCCCTACGATCGCCCGACCCGGCTGACTCTCCCCAAGTGTCATGCCGTCGGGCTGGGCGTTGCACATCGTACGCGCGGGTGGGGCACGTGCGATGGGAAAGGCTCAGGCGTGGTCGCTGTGTCCGCACACCCCACCGCCGCCCCCGGACCGGACGACTTCGACGCGCTCCGCGCGGTCGAGGCGCGCGTTGGCGTGACTTTTCATAACGTCGCGCTGCTCCGTGAGGCGCTGACTCACCCCTCGTATGCCAACGAGCATCCCACCGACCCCACGCCGACGAACGAGCGACTGGAGTTCCTCGGGGACGCCGCGCTCGGCCTCGTCGTCGCGCAGACGCTCTTCGCCCGCTTCCCGGAGGTGCAGGAGGGGCGGCTGACGGAGTGGCGCTCCCAGCTCGTCTGCGGCCCCACGCTCTCCCGCATCGCCGTCGACGTGCTCGACCTCGGCCCGGCGCTCCGCCTCGGGCGCGGCGAGGACCACACGGGTGGCCGCGAGCGCGAGGGCAACCTGGAGCGCGCCTACGAGGCGATCGTGGGCGCGATCTACCTCGACCAGGGGCTGGAGCTGGTGCGCGAGTTCGTGACGCGCACGCTGCACGACGACCTGGAGGCGCTCACCCGCGACCCGGACATCCTGAACCCGAAGGGGGCGCTGCAGCAGATCGCGCAGGACCGCTTTGGCCGCCCCGAGTACGCGCTCATCCACTCGGAGGGGCCGGAGCACGAGCGGCAGTTCAGCGTGGAGGTGCGCATCGCCGGCGAGACGCTGGGCCGCGGCACCGGCACGAGCAAGCAGGAAGCAGAGAAGACGGCGGCACGGGAGGCACTCCCCGTGCTGCGCGCGCGGATCGCCGCGGCCGAGTCCACCCAGGCAGCAAGCAGCCGGCCCGGCGCCGGGCGACCGGAAAGCGGGGCATAGGTGTACCTGAGGCGACTCGAGGTCCACGGCTTCAAGGCGTTCGCGGACCGACAGCGGTTCGAGTTCGGGCCGGGCATGACGGTGATCGCGGGGCCCAACGGCTCCGGCAAGTCCAACGTGGCGGACGCGCTCCGCTGGGCGCTGGGCGAGCAGTCCGCGAAGCAGATCCGCGCGCGCAAGACGGAGGACGTGATCTTCTCCGGCTCCGAGAAGCGCCGCCAGATGGGCCTCGCGGAGGTCACGCTCACCCTCGACAACTCGGACGGCTGGATGCCGATCGAGTTCTCCGAGGTGGCCGTGACGCGCCGCGCGCACCGCTCCGGTGAGAACGAGTACCTGATCAACGGCCAGCACGTGCGCCTCGCGGACGTGCTGGACCTCTTCCGGCGCGCGCAGGTGGGCCAGAACTCGTACGCGCACATGTCACAGGGCCTCGTGGACGAGGTGCTCGCGCTGCGCCCGCAGGAGCGCCGCGAGCTGATCGAGGAGGCCGCGGACGTGCGCCGCCACCGCCACCAGCACCCGCTCTCCGAGCGCCGACTGGTGGAGCCGCGCGACAACCTGGGCCCCGTCCGCATGCTGATCCGCGAGGTCGAGCCGCGCCTGCGTGCCCTCGCCCGGCAGTCGCGCCGCGCGGCGCGCTACCAGGAGCTGGCCGCGGACCTCTCGGACGCGCTGCAGGTGGTGCTGGAGGCGGAGCTGCGCGACGCGATCGAGGTGCAGGCCGCCTCGCAGGCCGCGCACGACCAGCAGTCGCAGGCGTTCAACGCTGCCCGTACCGAGCTGCAGCAGACCGAGGCGCGCCTGAAGACGGTCGAGGAGAACCTTGCCGCCCGGCGGGCCGCGCTGGAGACGGCGCAGGGTCGCGAGCGTGAACTGGCCGAGGAGGGGCTGCGGCTGGAGCAGGCGGTCGCCCTGGCCGCGCAGCGGCTGGAGCTGCTCGCCGTCCGTCGCACCGAGCTCGAGTCGGCGATCGCCGTCGAGGACGTGCCCGCGGACGACGCGAGCGCCATCGACGCGACGATTGCGGAACTGGACGGCGCGGTGACCGCCGCGCAGACGGAACTCGCCCGCACCCGCGAGGCGCTGACCTCCGTCGACGAGGCGACGCGCACCGTGCTGCGCGACCTGAACGAGGCGGAGGCGCGCCGCGCCCGCCTCGAAGTGGAGATCGAGGACGGCGAGCGCCGCGTCCGGGAGGCGCAGGAGCGCGCGGAGGCGGACGCGAAGGCACGCGAGGTCGCCGCAGCTCAGCGCATCGACCTGCTGCGGATGATCGAGGAGCAGGACGCGCTCGCCTCGGAGCACGCGCGCGCCGGGGCCGCGCTCGCGGAGGCGGCGCGCCTCGCGCGTGAGCGCCGCGAGGCGGCCGAGCGCAAGCTCGAGGACGAGGTGCGCGCCGAGCAGGCGGCGACCGAGGCGCTCCGTGCCGCGCAGCAGCAGGTCAAGCAGCTCGAAGAGCGCCAGCAGCTGATCGAGATGCTGCGGGACTCCGTGCCGACCGGGAACGCCGGCGCCCAGGCGCTGGTGGAGGCGAGCAAGCAGGAGCCCGCGGAGGGCGAAGAGCCCCTGACCGGCATCGTGGACGCGGTGAGCCGCCTGATCCACGTCCCGGACGGGCTGGAGATCGCGATCGAGGCGGCGCTGGCGGAGCACCTGTCGGCGGTCGTGGTGGAGCACCGCGAGGAGGCGTTCGCCGCGCTCGCATACCTGCGCGACCACGCCTCCGGCACCGTCACGATCTACCCGCTCGACGCGATCGAGCACCGCTACCCGCTCAACCTCTTCAACGAGCGCGGCGTGATCGGCATCGCCTCGAAGCTCGTGCGCTGCGACCAGCAGTACCGGCCCCTCGTGGACACGCTGCTCGGCCGCGTGATCATCGTCGAGGATCTCCGGGTCGCCGAGCAGATGGTGACGCGGGGCCTCGGCTCGGTCGTCACGCGCGACGGGACGCTGCTGCGCCCGGGCGGGTCGATCTACGGCGGTCGCACCGGCGGCGCGGCGGAGCAGTTCTCGCTCGCCCGCGAGCTGGAGGGCCTGCCCGCGCAGATCGAGGCGGCCCGCCTCGCAGTCGAGCCCGCGCGCGCGAAGGTGGAGCAGGCGAAGGCTGTCGTCCTCGACGCGCGCGACGCGGTGGGCGCCGCGCGCAAGGGCGTGGACGAGGCGGAGGAGAAGCGCCGCGCCCACGAGGGCGCCCGCAATGGCATCGAGCGGCGGCACGCGCAGCTCGAGTCGGAGCTGAAGGCGGTGGACCGCCGCCTTGAGCAGGCGCAGGCGGACGCCGCCACCGCCGGCGCGGAGTGGCGGCAGCGCGTCGAGACGGCCCGCACGACCCTCGCGGAGGTGACGCAGCGGATCAGCGACCTGCGGGACCGCTCCGGCGCGGTCGGTGGCGAACGAGACGCTGCGGCGGAGCAGGTGTCGGTCGCGACCCAGCGCCACGCCGCCGTGGAGGCGGAGCGCCGCGCGCTGATCGCCCAGCGCGACGAGCGCGTGGCGGCCCGCAAGGCGGCGCTCGAACGCCTCGAGGCGCAGCGCGCGCAGTTGCAGGCGCTGGTGCGCGAGCAGGAGGACCTGGACCTCCAGCTGCGCGACCGGCGGGAGCACCTGGCCAACAACCGGACGGCGCGCGCGGAAGCGCAGGCGGCCGTCGGCCCGGCGCACGCGGCGACGGCGGACCTCGCCGCCGAGGAGCGCGAGCTGGCGGCGGCGCGCGGCGACACGCAGCGTGCGCTGCTGGCCGCGGAACGCGAGCTGCTGGAGAGCGAGAACCGGCTGCGCCAGGCCGCGGAGCGCGTGCAGCGTCTCCACGCGGAGGTGGTCGAGGAGAACATGGTGCTCCAGGAGGACGGCACCGTCCGCCCGGAGAAGCCCGTCGTTCGTCCCATCGCCGGGGCGGGGGAGGGCGACCTGGACGAGGACGGTGAGTTCGCCGGCGTCGCGGCGATGCCCGTGCGCGGGGGCGCGGACGTCGACGTGCCGGAGTTGCGCGCGCGCATCACCGAGATCCGCGCGCAGATTCGCTCGCTCGGCCCGGTCAACGTCGAGGCGATGGAGGACCTGACGGCGGAGCAGGAGCGGCACGACTTCCTCGTGAACCAGGTCGCGGACCTGGAGGCGGCGGAGGCCGAGCTGCGGGACGCCATCCGCGACCTGAAGAAGCTGATCCGCACCAAGTTCGTGGAGACGTTCCACGTGGTCAACGAGCGCTTCGGCGAGTACTTCACCCGCTTCTTCGGCGGCGGGCAGGCAGAGCTGCGGCTCGTGGAGTCCGACTCCGACGACGAGGACGCCGAGGCGGGCGTGGACATCTTCGCCCAGCCCCCGGGCAAGCGGATCAGCAACCTCACGGTGCTGTCCGGCGGCGAGCGGTCAATGACCTCGGTCGCGCTGCTGTTCGCGCTGCTGTCGGTGAACCCGGCGCCCGTCGTCGTGCTGGACGAGGTGGACGCCGCACTGGACGAGGCGAACGTGAACCGCTTCGTCGGCACGCTGCTGGAGCTGCGGGAGCGGACGCAGTTCGTCGTCATCTCGCACAACCGGCGCACGATCGAGGCGGCGGACGCCATCTACGGCGTGTCCATGGGCGACGACTCCGCCAGCCGCGTGCTGTCGCTCAAGCTCGCGGACCTGCCCCGGACCGCGTAACCCGCGCGGGGCCGCACTCCGGTAGGATCGACGAGGGCGCCCGCGAGGACGCCCTCGTCACGTGAGCGCAGTCGAGGAGACGCCGTGAGGCTGTTCGGACGCGGAAAGCAGGCCGAGGAGGAGCGCGACCGCGCGACGGAGCAGGCGCTGGAGCGGACGCGCCGCTCCTTCTTCGGCCGGGTCGCGGGGCTGTTCGCCGGCTCCGACATCACCGACGAGACGTGGGACTCGCTCGAGGAGGTGCTGATCGGCGCCGACGCGGGCGTGCAGACCACGCTGGAAGTGCTCGACGCCGTCCGCGCTCGCAAGCCGCGCCGCACCGAGGAACTGCGCGCGATGCTCGCGGAGGAGCTGACGGCGATCCTCGAGTCCGCCGGGGAGCCGCGCGGACGCCTCTGGGGGCTGGCGGAGGGCACCGAGGAGCCGGAGAAGCCGCTGGTGGTGCTGGTGGTCGGCGTGAACGGCAGCGGCAAGACCACCGCGATCGGCCGCCTCGCGTACGCCTACCAGCAGGAGGGGCGCCGCGTGATGGCCGCCGCCGGCGACACCTTCCGCGCCGCCGCGATCGAGCAACTCCAGGAGTGGGGTCGCCGCCTGGACTTCGACGTGGTCGCGCAGGGCACCGGCGCGGACCCCGCCGCCGTCGCCTACGACGCGATCGAGGCGGCCCGGGCGCGCGGGCACGACGTGGTGCTGATCGACACGGCGGGGCGCCTGCAGAACAAGCAGAACCTGATGGACGAGCTGTCGAAGGTGCGCCGCGTCATCGAGCGGCACGTCGACCGCGGGCCGGACGAGGTGCTGCTGGTGCTGGATGCCTCCACCGGTCAGAACGGGCTGTCGCAGGCGCGCGCCTTCGCGGACTCGGCGCAGGTCACCAGCGTCATGCTCACCAAGCTGGACGGCACGGCGAAGGGCGGCATCGTCTTCGCGATCGCGCGCGAGTTCGGGCTGCCGGTGCGCTTCGTCGGCACCGGCCAGCGCGAGGGCGACCTGGCGCCGTTCGACCCGCGGGCGTTCGTGCAGTCGCTCCTCGGCGACCCCGCGTCCGCAGAGGCATGAGCCGCGCGGCGCCATGACCGACGCCGCGATCCACCTGATCGGCTGGTACCTCGTCCTCGGTGCGGTGGGGGCGGGGGCACTGCTGCCCGCGGCGCTCCTGGGCGAGCGGCTGCACACAGGCGGCGTGCTCTACGCGCGCCCGCTGGGCGTCGCCATCGTCGCGCTCGCCTGCTGGCTCGTCGCGTGGTTCGGCTGGGCGCCGTACGGGACGCCGCTCGCGGTCGCCGCGTTGGTGGCGCTCGCCGCGTGGAGCGCGAGCCTCGCGTGGCGTCGCCGCGACCTCGTGCGCGCCGTCTGGTCGAGGCGTACCGCGCTGCTGGCGGGGGAGGCGCTGTGCCTCGCGGTCTTCGCGCTCGTGCTGCTCGCGCGGGCGCAGGCACCCGACGCGACCGCGACCGAGAAGCCGATGGACCTGATGATCATCACCGCGGTGCACGAGGCGGAGCGGATGCCGCCGCCGGACCCGTGGCTCTCCGGCCACGCGCTCTCCTACTACCACCTGGGCCACCTGGGCGCGGACGTCCTCGGGCGCCTGTCCGGGAACGCGCCCGGCGTCACGTTCAACCTCGCGACCGCGACCGCCGGGGCGCTCGCCGCCGTCGCGATCGCCGGCCTCGCCATCGACGTGGGCGCGCTCGGGCGGGGCGGACTGTCGAGGGGCGCGCAGGCCGCGGGCGGCGTGATCGCCGTCGTGACGCTGCTGCTGGTCACGCCGGTCGTGGGGCTGGTGAACCTCGCCGCCGCGAACGGGGTCGGTGACCCCGCGTGGTGGGCCGCGCTCGGCGTCGCCGACGTCCCCATCGCGGCGGGCGCGGAGACGGGCGTGCCCACGGCCTTCTGGTGGTGGTGGACGAGCACGCGCGTCCTGCCCGACACGATCAACGAGTTCCCCGCGTTCACACTGATCCTCGGCGACCCGCACGCGCACCTGCTGGCGCTGCCGCTCGACCTCGTCGCCGTCGCGCTCGCGCTCGTGACGTTCGAGGGCGGCTCGCCGCTGACGTGGCGGCGATGGACGCGCGACCCGGAGCGGCTGGCGCTGACCGCGATCGTGTTCGCCGCGATCTTCATGACCAACGCCTGGGACGTCGTCGTCTACGGCGGCGTGTGGGGCGCGGCGGCCGTGCTCGCGTACCTCCGCACCGGGTGGTCGTGGCTGCCCGCGGCCGTCGGCGTCGCGCGCTGGGCGGCGCTGCCGGTCGGGCTTGCCCTGCTGCTCGCGGCGGGGTTCATGGAGTCGCTGCAGACGCCGCGCCTCGGCCTCGCTCCCGTGGCGGGCGAGCACTCCGACCCGGTCCGCTGGCTCCTCGTCTGGCTGCCGCCGCTGCTGCCCGCGCTGGCCGCGCTGGCGATGCTCCGCCCGCGCGTCGAGGCGACCTCGGCGGTGCGCGCGCTCTCGCTCGTGCTTGCCCCGATCGCGGGCTGGGTGGGGCTCCTAATCAGCATCGACGCCACAGGGGAGCTCGCCGCGCGGGGCGCGGGGTGGGTGACG
>JBFWQJ010000081.1:0-11230 GCA_050249515.1 Dehalococcoidia bacterium
CCACCTCGGCGAGTTGGTGCAGCGTCTCCAGGTCGGCGCGGTAGCCCGGTGTGTACGGGCCGATGAGCAGCCCGGTCACGAGGTAGCCGAGGATCGGGGAGAGGCGAAGCTGGCGCGCGATCAGTCCGCCCACCAGCGCGAGGGCGAGGGCGATCGCGACGTCCGTGAGGAGGTGGGAGGGCTCCATCAAGGAATCATAGGTGATTGCGACGGCGCCCGACGCGCAAACGCCCGGCCGATCACTCGGCCGGGCGTCTCGATGCGCGAGTGCGGGGCCGCTACGGGACGAGCACCACCTTGCCGGTGGTCGCGCGGCCCTCCAACTGCCGGTGCGCCTCGGCGGCCTCGGACAGCGGGAAGACGTGCTCCACGCGGAGCTTCAGCTCGCCCGAGCCGATCCAGCGCAGGACGTCGCCGGCGCGCTGCTCCAGGTCCTCGCGCGTGACCACGTAGTCCACCAGCGTGGGGCGGGTGAGGAAGTAGGAGCCGGCGTTGAGCACGGACAGCGGGACCGGGGGCACGGGGCCGCTGGCCTGGCCGTACAGCACCATGTAGCCGCGGTGCTTGAGGCTCGCGATGCTCTGGTCGAAGGTGGTCGCGCCCACGGCGTCGTAGACCACGTCCACGCCCTGCCCGTTGGTGGCGCGCTTGATCTCCTCGGCGAAGTCCACGTCGTTGTACAGGATCACCTCGTCCGCGCCGGCGTCGCGCGTGAGGGCGGCCTTAGCGGGGGTGGAGACGGTGGTGTACACGTAGCCGCCGAGGCGCTTCACCATCTGGATCAGCAGCAGGCCCACGCCGCCCGCACCCGCGTGGATCAGGACGCGGTCGCCGGGCTTCACCGGGTAGGTGGCGTGGCAGAGGTAGTGCGCGGTCATGCCCTGCAGCAGCGCGGCGGCGCCCACCTGCGGGTCCACCCCGGCCGGCATCTTGATCAGGCGCGCCGCCGGCACCACGGCCAGCTCCGCGTACGCCTGCGGCACGCCGCTCCACGCGACCGCGTCGCCCACCGCGAAGTCCGTGACGCCCTCGCCCAGCGCGGCGACGATGCCCGCGCCCTCCTGGCCGAGGATGCGCGGCAGGTCGGGGCCGGGGTACTGGCCCCGACGGCTGTAGATGTCGGCGAAGTTCACGCCGGCGGCCTTCACCTGCACCAGCACGCCGCCGGGGCCGGGCACAGGGTCCGGCACGTCCACGTACTTCATCTGGTCGATGTCGCCGAACGCGCTGATCTGGATCGCCTTCATCAGTCGTGTCTCTCCTGCCGGTGCCTGTGATGCGTGTCGCGGGCCCTCACTATAGCGAACCGCCCGCCACACTCCAGCCGTGCCGCGGGCGCGGACGACACGAAGCCCGCCGGGGGGCGGGCTTCGCGTGACAGGCTGCGGCCGAGCGGGGGGTTACTCGGCAGCCCGCGCCGGAGACGTGGTGGCGATGTGGTGCGTCTCGCCGGCCGCGTCGTGCTGCTCGCGCGCGACGGCAGCCTCGTGGTTCCGGCGGTGGTGGCGCTTCTGCACCTGCGTGGGCACGACCACGAACAGTGCGAACAAGACCACGAACGCGATCACTGCAACGACAACCATCTTCGTTCCCTTCCCCTGCGGCGCCTGTCAGACGCTCTCTTGCTGCGGGAGTCCCGGGCGCCCGCCCGGGACTCCCTGCCGGCGAGGCGCTAGGAGCGCGCCGCCACCGGCTCTGCACCCATCTCCATGACGTAGCCCGGCTGCGTGAACTCGCTCGCGTCCAGGCCAGCGATCTCGTCCGCCTCGTCCACGCGCAGGCCCATGGTGGCCTTGAGCGCGCCGAAGATGATGAAGGAGGTGATGCCGGTCCAGAGGACCAGGGCGACCACGCTGATGATCTGGGCGATGATCTGGCTGCTGTCGCCGCCAATCAGGCCGTTCACATCGCCGTACGTGCCGTTGGCGAAGATACCCAGGGCCAGCAGACCCCAGATGCCGTTGATGCCGTGGCACGCAATCGCCCACACCGGGTCGTCGATGCCCATCGACTTCTCGAGGAACTCGGCGCCGAAGACGACGAGCACGCCGCCGATGCCGCCGATGACCGCCGCCGCCCACGGGTCCACGTACGCGCAGGGCGCCGTGATGGCCACGAGGCCGGCGATGATGCCCGAGCACGTCGCCGCGATGTCGACCTTGCCCGTGCGGATGAACTGGATGTAGTAGGCGACCAGGCCGCCCATGATGCCGGCGAGGAACGTGTTCACCGCGATCACGGTGATGCGCAGGTCAGTCGCCGCCAGCGTGCTGCCCGGGTTGAAGCCGAACCAGCCGAAGAACAGGATCATCGTGCCGATGACCACGAAGGCCATGTTGTGGCCCGGAATCGCCTTGATCTTGCCCGCCGCGTCGTACTTGCCCAGGCGCGGGCCGATCATCATCGCGCCGACGAAGGCCGCGACACCGCCGACCGCGTGGACCACGCCGGAGCCCGCGAAGTCCTTCGCGCCGGCGCCGAAGGGCAGGGTGGCCAGCCAGCCGCCGCCCCACACCCAGTGACCGTAGACCGGGTAGATGACCGCGCTGATGAGGAACGAGTACCCGAGGTACGCGTTCAGCTTCGCGCGCTCAGCCAGCGCACCGGAGACGATGGTCGCCGCCGTGGCCGCGAACACCATCTGGAAGAACCACAGCTCCATCGTCGACACGTCGTTCGCCTCGCCCGTGAGGAAGAAGCCCGACATGCCGATGAACGGGTTGCCGACGCCCAGGCCGGAGGCGAGCTCCGAGCCGCCGAACATGATCGCGAAGCCGAAGGCCCAGTAGGCCAGGCCCGCCATGCAGAAGTCCATGAGGTTCTTCATGAACACGGCGCCCGCGTTGCGCGCCCGGGTCGCCCCGGACTCCAGCAGCGCGAACCCCGCCTGCATGAAGAACACCAGGAAGCCGGCGATCATCGTCCAGGCGAAGTTCACGGCGACCACCGCCGCCCCGCCCGGGTCGCCCTCGAGGTCGATCGTGGCCGCGCCCGTGGGGTCAGGGCCGTCCGCGTAGGCGATGGCCCGCGGGACGAGCCCGACGAGCAGGACGGCCAGCGCGACCCAGAAGCGTCGGCTGTGTCCTAATCGTGTGAGTGCCGTGGTGATCATGCCGGTCTCCAGCTTCGATACGACAGCGCAGCGCGCTGCCGGGTGGGTGATGGAGGCCAGTCTTCACCCGAGGTGTATCGCTCGGATTCCGATTACGTGAATTCGATGTTTCGTCGGTTTCTCAGACAGGTATCCGCAGGATCGCCGCAACATCGCGACCAGATACGAGGAAGCCCGCCGGAACGGCGGGCTTCCCTGTCGAATCTCGGCGGCGGCGTGTTACGCGCGCGCGCCCTGCGGCACCGTCGTGGCGACCAGCGTGCCCTGCGCGGTGAGCGCGGCCACGGTGGCCTGGTCCAGCCCGGCCTCGGCAGCGATCGCGGCGGTGTGCTGGCCCAGCAGCGGCGCCGGCATCCGCGTCGCGTCTGCGACGCGCTCACCGAAGAGCCACGGGACGTTCACCGTCTGCATCGGCCCGGCGGTCGGGTGCCCCTCCAGCACGGGCATCGCGTTCACGGCCTGCGTCTGCGGGTCGTGCGCGATCTCGCCCACGTTCAGCATCAGCGAGAACGTGGCGCCGACCTCGTCCTCCACCAGGCGGCGGACCTCCTCGCGCGTCATCGTGCTGAGCGTCTCGTTGAGGAGCGGCGTGAGCTCGTGCAGGTGCAGCGCGAACTCCTTCTCGGTGGAGAAGCGCGGGTCCTCCAGCAGCTCGGCACGGCCCAGCGCCTTGATCAGCGGCACCCAGTTCGCGTCGTAGCCGCGGCCGGCCACATGCACGGGGCCCTCCTTCGACATGAAGCCGAAGTCCTGCGGCACGCGCGGCCCGGTGTAGGCCTTCGAGGTGCGGTCGAATGCGTGGCGCTCCGCGGTGAACGCCCACTGGTGCACGGCGATCTCCGCCGCCAGCAGGCTGGTCTCCACGTGCTGGCCCTGACCGGTGCGGTCGCGGTAGAGCAGCGCGGCGAGGATCCCCTGCAGCCCGGCCATGCCCGCCGCCGCCGACGAGAGGTCGTAGCCGAACCGCACCGGCTCCTTGCCCACCGGCCCCACGTGCCGCGTGGCGCCCACCTGCACCTGGATGTCCAGCTCCGTGGCGGGGATGTCCGCCAGCGGGCCGGTGCTGCCGTAGCCGGAGATGGAGCAGTAGACGAGGCGCGGGTTGTCCTGCGACAGCGTCTCGTAGTCGAGGCCGAGGCGCGCCATCACGCCGGGGCGGTAGCCCTCGATCACCACGTCCGCATCCGCGACGAGGCGCTTCGCGAGCGCGAGGCCCTCCAGGGTCTTCAGGTCGACGGCGATGCTGCGCTTGTTGCGGTTGAGCTGCAGGTAGACCGCGCCCTCGCCGCCCTGGAACGGGGGCGTCTGCCGCATCCAGTCGCCCTCGGGCGGCTCCACCTTGATCACGTCGGCGCCCAGGTCGCCCAGCTGCATGCCCGCCAGCGGGCCGGGGACGCCCTGCGAGAAGTCGACGACCTTCAGGCCGCTCATCGCCAGGTCGCCGGTGTGGGGGATCGGCGCGGGCGCCGGCTGCGGCTGCCACGCCTTCAGCTCCGCCATCACCTCGTCCTGGTGCTCGCCGAAGAGCGGCGTGGGGCGCTGGATGCTCGCCTGCGTCTTGTCGAACTTCCAGTGCGGCTGCTGGCTGAGGATGTCGCCGCCGCCGGTCTGCTCGAGGATCGTGACGAGCCCCTGCGCCTGCACCTGCGGGTGGTTCAGCAGGCTCTCCGCCAGCGTGTCGTACTGCTGGAACTCGCCCACCGGCACGCGCGCCTCGCGCAGCGCGGTCACCCACGCCGCGCTCGGCTTCGTGCCGAAGACGGTGGTGAGCTCGTTCACCAGCGCGTCGCGGTGCTCCACGCGCGCCGCCGGCGTCGCGAAGCGCGCGTCCGTCGCGAGGTCCTCGCGCCCGATCGCCGCGCAGAGGCGCTGGTAGAGCCGGTTGTTCACCGCGGAGACGCTGACCCAGCCGTCCGCGGTGGGGAACGCCTGGTCGGGGACGATGTTCGGGCGCGCGCTGCCGAGGGGGCCGGGCGCCACCTGCGTCGCGACGTACTCCGCGATCCTCGTGGTCGCGGTGATCAGCGTGGACTGGAACTGCGAGGTATTGATGCGCAGGCCCTTGCCCGTGCGGTTGCGCACGTACAGCGCGAGCAGCAGCGCCTCCAGGTTCACCATCGCGCCGTTCCAGTCGAGCGAGGAGGTGCCGCGCGAGAACTCGGCCTTGCCGCCGGGCTCGCCCGTGACGCTGGTCAGGCCGCCGTACGCCTGCGTCACCCAGTCGTTGCTCGGCTTGCCGACCATCGGGCCCGCCGGGCCGAAGGCGCTGGACTGGAGGTAGATCACGCGCGGGTTGATCTTCGAGATCACGTCCCAGCCGAGGCCGAGGCGCTCCAGGATCTCCGGCGAGCGGAAGTTCTCCTCCACGATGTCGGCCGTCTTCACCAGGTCGAGCGCGATCTGGCGGTCCTCGTCGTTCTTCAGGTCGAGGATGATGCCGCGCTTGCCGATGTTGTTGCCGAGGAACGTGTGCCCGGCCCAGCCGGCCGCGCCGCCCTTGCCGCGCCGCACGATGTCGCCGCTCGGGGACTCGATCTTGATGACGTCAGCGCCGAGGAAGCCCATGTACTCGGCGGAGATGGGGCCGACGGCGGCCATGCCGAAGTCGAGGACGCGGATTCCCTTGAGCGGTGCTTCCATGGGGGTTGACTCCTTCGCGGCGGACAGGGGGCGGCGCCGGCAGCGGGCCGGCGGCGCGGCGCATGGTACCGCGCGCCCACCGACAGATGTGTGCGCCGAAGCACAGACGTGATGCCCCCGGGGCACGTCTCGCGGGAGGTTCGCCCGGATCCAGCCGGCGGCCCCGTCGCCCTGAGCGTATATTACGCATGTATTCACCGGGGAAGCTCCGGGGGGCGAACGAAGGGAGGCGGCGATGGGATTGCTCGACAGGCTCCTTGGGCGCGGGCAGGCGTCCGGGCGGGAGGAGGGGCTTCACGCCCCGCCGTCGGGGGCGGATTGTCCGCACCTGGCGGTTGCGCCGCGCTGGGACAATGCCGCGGACATCGGGCACGAGGACCGTGCCACCTCGTTCGTGTGCGACTCCTGCCACGCCTCGTTCACCGGCAGCGAGATCCAGGCGGTGCGGAGCGCGGCCGCGGCGCGGCTGCGCCAGATCTAGGCGCGTGGGGCGGCACCGCCCCGGCTGACGCGGCCGAGGCACCGCACACGCAAGGACGCCCCCGACGAATCGGGGGCGTCCTGTTCAGTGCGGCATCGCTGCCGTCCTGATGGTCGGACGATACGGCGGCCGACCTCGCACTCGCGATGCGCGAGCCCCCGTGCGGCGTTGCAGTCCACTCGCTAGGCGCGGTAGGTGGGCTCCGGCTGGCTGAAGAACGCGTGCAACTGGTGGAACGCGATGCGGAAGTTCTTCTGCTGGAACGACGCGTGGGCGATGCCCGGCATCACCGCGAACTGCTTGTCCGGGTTCGGGAGCCGCTCGAAGAACGCCACGAGGTCCTCGAACGCGGCGATGCCGTCGAACTGGCCGCGCATGATGATCGTGGGCACCGTGACGTCCGCGGGGTCGACCACGGGCAGCTTCGTGCACATGTCGATGTACGTCCCGTTCGGCATCGAGTCGTCGAGGGCGAGGATCGCCTCGGCGAACGCCTCGATCACGTCGTCGGAGGCGGTGCCGGGGTGGTCGCGCTCGAAGATCGAGCGGACGAAGGCGTGGTCGATCGGGCGGCGGTTCTTGCCGATGAAGTCGGGCAGGCGCTTCCGGCGCTGCTCGAGCGTGGGCGAGCCCTCGCCCGTCCACACGAAGGCGTCCAGGGCGAGCCGGGCGACGCGCTCCGGATGGCGCGCGGCGAAGACGGCGGCGCGCAGCGCGCCGGAGGAGATGCCGTACACCAGCAGGGGGCCGCTGTTGCGCTCGCGCATGATGTACGCGCTCGCCGCCTCCAGGTCGTCCGCGCCGTTCGAGATGTCGCTGTTCTGGTCGCGATGCTTGGAGGAGCGCCCGTAGCCCTCCATGTCCACGCACCAGGTGTCGTAGCCCTGCCGAGCGAACCACTCCATCGTGCTCTGGTCGGGCACTCCCGGGACGTGGAGGTCGAAGGTGGGCTGGGAGGCCATGGAGGAGCCGTGCACGAAGAGGATCGTGCCGCGCGGCCCACGCGAGCCGTCCGCCTGCGGGACGTACTTCTCGTACAGGAACAGGCGCACCTCGTCCCCGGGGACGGCGCGCGTGGTCCAGTGCTCCTCGGCGGTGACGGCGGGCTCGGTCGTGGTCATCGGTATGCCTCTTTCAGTCCGAGGAGGCACGGTACTCGATCGGCAGGCGACGCACCCAGCGCTTTACAGGTGTGATATGAATACCGCTGGACGTGCCCCAGTCACGCGTAGCACGTCCTCCCTCTGGGGCACGGGGGCCGCTTCGTCGGCCCTCGTGCTACGTCTGGCGACGGGGCCTCTGGGACACGGGGCCGCTTCGTCGGCCCTCGTGCACCGTCTGGCGTACACTCCCGCCGCTGCGGCCCGGACCGGGGCCGCGCGACGAGGAGCACCGATGAGCCGTCTGCCCCTGCTCGACCAGCGCGATCTGCTGCCCGAGGACGCCCACGCCACCTTCGACGAGATCATGGCGAGCCGCGGGCGGATCACGCCCACCTTCGGTGTCATGCTTCACAGCCCGCAGGTGGCGCAGCGTGCGGCGCACCTGGGTACCTACATGCGCTTCGAGTCATCGCTGGAGCCGGGGGCGCGGGAACTCGCGGCGCTGGCCGCCGCGCACCTCTGCAGGTGCGCCTACGAGTGGGGGCAGCACCAGGCGCCGGCACGCACCCATGGCGTCTCCGAGGCGGCGATCGCCGCGCTCGCGGAGGACGCGCCCGTGGACGGGCTGCCCGAGGCGGAGGCGCTGATCATCCGCTACGCCCGCCAGATCCTCCTCGATCACACCGTGGAGGAGGACACGTTCGCGGCGGCGCGCGCCCGGTTCGGCGACCGGGGCACCGTCGACCTGACGGCGACGCTGGGCTACTACTCCATGGTCGCGTGCGTGCTGAACGCGGCCGGCATCCCCGCGGCGCGATAGCGCGCATCCGACGGAACGAGGCGACCGGTGAACTTCTGCCCCCGCTGCGGGACGTCGCTCGTCTCCCGTCCGGAAGGCGGGCGGCCCCGGCCGATGTGTCCGGTGGAGGGGTGCGGGTTCACGTACTACGGGGACGCCTCGATCGGGACGGGCGCCGTGGTGACGCGCGGCGACGAGGTGCTGCTGATCGAACGGCGCGTGCCCGGGCGTACGTGGTGGCAGATCCCCGGCGGCTTCGTGGAGGTGGATGAACTGATCCACGACGCCATCGAGCGCGAGGTGCTGGAGGAGACCGGGGTCGTGGCGCGCGCCGTGGACGTCGTGGGCTTCCGGCACGCCGCCGGCGTCCCGGACCGCCCGGTCGCGAACATCTACGTTGTCTTCCGCCTCACCGCCGAGGGGGGCACGCCGCGCCCGGACGGCGAGGAGACGTTCGACGTCCGGTTCGTGCACCGCGACCGCGTGGCGGACTGGCCGGGGATCGCCGCCATGTCCGTGTGGGCGATCCAGACTGCGCTCGCCGCCCCTCCCGGGATGACGATGGAGGCGGCCCGGGACGGGCTGCAGCGCCCCGGCCACACGATCTTCCGGCTGCCGGGGGCCTGAGAGTCGTCGCAACGGGCTTTCAGTTGGCGGGATGCGGGAACCGCGGGACCGTGGCGTGCGTTCCACTGGGGTAGCGTGGGGGAGACGCCCCCGGGAGGAAGCCCCATGCGAACCACTCGACCCGCCGCGCGCAGCGCGGTCCTCGCCCGCCACGCCCTCGCACCCGGTCTGCTCGGCCTCGCGGCGATGATGGCGCTCGGCACGTTCATCCTCGTCGCCCGCGCGGCACAGGCGCAGACGCCGACCGCCACCGCCACCGCCACCACGACGGCGACCGCCTCGCCCACCGCGACCGGCACCGGCACCGCGACGGGCACGTCGACGGCGACGCCGAGCCGCCGACTGGAGCTCGCGCCGATCGAGTCGGTGGAGGTGCAGGTGCTGAAGTCGCAGCCGCCGCAGTACCAGGTGGCGGTGAAGTCGGGCCTGCCGGGCGGCTGCGCGCAGTTCAACAGCATCAGCGCCGACCGCTCCGGCATGCGCATCGACGTGACCGTGTGGAACTCGATGCCCGTGGGGAACGTGCCGTGCACGGCGATCTACGGCTACCACGACAGCACGCTGAACCTCGGCTCCGACTTCGCGCCGGGGACGTACACCGTGGTCGTGAACGCGAACGGCAACCGGCCGATGACGACGACGTTCACCACGGACGCGGGCGGCTCCGCGCCGGGCGGCGCGACGCCGACGGCGCCGCGGCCGGCGAACACCGGCACCGGCGGTCTGGGCACCCAGGTCGAGGCGATGGACGCGATCATCGGCGGCAGCGCCATGGCGGCCGCGCTCCTCGCGCTGTCCATCATCGTCATCCGCGTCCCGCGCCGGCGCGGCTAGCGCGGGACGTTCCGGGCGTGGGGTAGCATGGCGGGCGCGAAGGAGCCGGCCATGACGAACCCGAACCCGAACGCGCGCCCTGCGACGGTGGTGCTGGTGCACGGGGCCTGGCACGGCCCGTGGTGCTGGGAGCGCGTGACCTCGCTGCTCACGGAGCGCGGGGTCCCCTTCGTCCTGGTGGACCGCGGCGTCGGATCGCCGCGACAGGTCTCCTCTGACCCGTGGGTGGACCGCGAGCGCGTGCAGGCGGCGGTGCGAGCGGTGGACGGTCCCGTCGTGCTGCTCGGGCACTCGCAGGGCGGCATCGGCATCACCTTCGGTGGCGTCGCGCCCAACGTGAAGCGCCTCGTCTACCTCACCGCGCACGCGCCCGGCATCGACATGCCGGAGGGCGTGGTGCTGCGCAGCCCCGCGCTGGTCGCGGGCGGCATCGACACGCCCGAGGGGCGCGTGTTCGACGCGGCGACCGTGGGCGCGGTGTTCTACGGCGACTGCTCCCCGGAGGACGTCGCGTGGGCCGTGTCCCGCCTCGACCCGCAGCAGATCCTGCCGCCGGGCCCGTTGCCGGAGGAGCGCGCGTGGCAGGTCGTCCCCAGCACCTACGTGGTGTGCACGGAGGACGCCGCGCTGCTCGCGGCCGGGCAGCGCGTGTACGCCTCGCACATGACGGAGGTCGTGGAGTGGCCGACGAGCCACTCGCCGTTCCTCTCGCAGCCCGTGCTCGTGGCCGATCTGCTGGAGCGGCTCGCCCGCGAGCATTGCGATTAGCCGCACGCACGACCGGCGGCTGCGCGAACCTCGGCTGAGGTCGCGCGTGATGCGCCTGTCACGGTAGTCGAACAGTTCTCGATGTGTTGTCGTTGGATCGGCTGCCGGGGGTGGCCCGGTGGATGGATCACGCGCGCTCGGCGGCGCGCCGCCCGTGAGGGGTCGTCAACGATGAAATGCTCGAGTTGCGGCGCGGCGGTGCATCCCGCTGCGGACTTCTGCCGTCTCTGTGGGGCGGACGCGCCCACGCCCTCGCGCGACGGCGCTCCGCGCCTGCGCGGCATCGACGCGCTGCGCAGCGTCCGGCTGCCCGGGCGCCGCTCGAAGGGAGCGGACGCCGAGGCACCCCGGGTGACGCCCGTCCGCGCTGCACGGCGCTCGGGCCCGTCCTCCTCGACGGCCCCCTCCGCGTCGTCGACATCGGCGGCATCCGTGCTGCACGCGGGCGCGCCGGCGCTGCCGGCGGTCGCGCTGCCGCGCGTGTCCTCCCGCATCGCGGTGATCGGGTCGGCGGCGGTGGCCGGGCTGCTGCTCGCGCTGCTCATCGTTCGCGTCACGTTCGGCGCGAGCGAGGCGGCGCAGACGGCGCGAGAGCTGGCGGCGGCACGTGACGCGATCGCCCAGCGCGACGCGCAGATCGCGACCCTGCAGGGCACGATCACCACCACGGCGCAGGCACAGAGCGAGCTGCAGAGCGCGGCGAAGAGCGCGCAGGACACGAACGCCTCGCTCGCCGCGGAGCGCGACGAGGCGAAGCAACGCGTCAGCCAGCTGGAGACGAAGCTGATGGAGACGCAGGGCAAGGTCACCGACCTGGAGGCGACGACGGCGCGCCAGACGCAGGAGCTGAAGTCGCTCGCGTCCTG
>JBFWQJ010000082.1:0-11196 GCA_050249515.1 Dehalococcoidia bacterium
CGGAGGGTGTGGCCGAACATTCGTGACATGCGCATGCCGCGAGTCTACGGGCGCGCGAGGAAGGGGGCTAGGCGTGCGCGGCGGCGCCGGTGTGTGGAGCCGCGTCGATGAGTCTGCGCTGGGCGGCCCCACCCCCTGCCCCCTCCCCGGCGCGGGGAGGGGGATGACTGACGAGGGCTTCGCCCTCGCGCTCCCCCGGGAGCGTGCACGCTGCGCGGCACGGTCCTGATCGGTGCTTCGCCGATGCCGAGGAGGCTGGTGGCGCCGCGTTCCGCGCCCCCTCTCCTGCGGCGCGAGAGAAAGATGGGTGAGGGCCGCTGCGTCCGATTCGCCGCACAGGCCTGATCGGCGGTTCGGGAGGCCGAGGAGGCTCGTCGCGTCCTCGTTCCGGCCCCCTCTCCTGCGAAGCGGGAGAGGGATGGGGTGAGGGCATCCGCGCCGGGAAGGGGGCCGGGGGACGTGGGTACGCCCTCCCGCCGCCACCACCCCGCTAGGCGCTCCTCCCCCTGTCCTCCCTCGCTACGATGGATGCATGCCCGAGCAGCCCGACGTCTGGCCGCCTCCGCTCGACCCGAAGCCGCCGCGCCCGCGCGATGAGGCCGGCCGGCCGCTGCCCGAGGGTGCCACGAGCCGCCTCGACCTCCCCGACTTCGACGCGATGAGCATCGACGAGGGGCACGAGGCGGCGATCGCGTTCTTCGACGCCGGGAACTACTTCGGCGCGCACGAGGCGTGGGAGACGTGCTGGGCGCGCTGCAAGGGGACGGGCGACGAGGAGTTCTTCAAGGGCCTCGCGCAGCTCGGCGCGGGGTACACGCACTGGATGCGCGGCAATGCGCACGGCGTCAACGCGCTGCTCACGCGTGCCCTCGAGCGCATCGGCCGCCACGGCTCGCCCCATCGCGGCATCGACATCGCCTCGTTCATGGCGATGGTCGAGGACGTGCGCGCCACCGCCGAGGACTGCGAGGCGACCGGCCGCGCGCTGCCGGTGCTCGAATCGCGGATGGTGCCGAGGGGCTGACCGGCGCATGCTGCATCCATGAGTGCGCATGACCGCATCGACCCCGCCGACCACACGCCCGAGGCGATCCGCGAGCGGCTGGACGGCGGCGCCGACCACTCCTACCTGGCCGACTTCATCTTCGGCGCGATCGATGGCGCGGTGACCACGTTCGCCGTGGTCGCCGGCGCGGCGGGCGCCGGGCTCGCGGCCGGCCTCGTGCTCGTCTTCGGCATCGCCAACCTGTTCGCTGATGGGTTCAGCATGGCGGTGAGCAACTACCTCGGCAGCCGGGCGGAGGAGCAGCGGCGCGAGCGCCTGCGCGCGGAGGAGCAGCGCTCCGTGCGCGCGATCCCGGAGGGGGAGCGCGAGGAGGTCCGCCAGATCTTCGCGGCGAAGGGCCTCTCCGGCGACACGCTGGAGCAGGTGGTCGAGGCGATCACCTCGGACGAACGGCTGTGGGTGGAGACGATGCTGCGCGAGGAGTTCGGGCTGCCCAGCAAGGGGCGCTCCGCGGCCCGGGCGGGCCTCTCCACGTTCGTTTCGTTCATGCTCGCCGGGTCGGTGCCGCTGGTGGTGTTCGTCATCGACCTGCTCGCGCCGGGGACGGTGGCGAGCCCGCTCGCGTGGAGCGCCGGCCTGACGGCGGTCACGTTCTTCGCCACCGGCGCCGCGAAGGCGCGGGTGGTGGAGGAGTCGTGGTGGCGCTCCGGCCTGGAGACGCTCGGCCTCGGCGGCGGCGCGGCGCTCCTGGCGTACGCGGCCGGTTGGCTGCTGCAGGGCCTGGCGGACGCCGCGCTGTAGTACGCTCCCGCCGAGGCGCCCGCCATGTCGCACTCCGGCGCAGGCCCCGACCCGCACGACCACCTCGACCCCGCCCCGGAGCCGGAGGCGCCCCGCCCGTCACGTCGAGGCTTCGCGCGCTTCCTCTTCGCGATCGGCCTCGGCGGCGTCGTCCTCGGCGCGGGAAAGTTGGTGTCGGACTTCGTGACGCCGCGGAAAGTGGCCCCGCAGACACGGATCCGGGTCGGGCATGTCGACGACGTGCCCCGCGGGGGCGATCCCCTTCCACTGGTGATCGACGGCCACTTGCTCGGGTATGTCGTCCACCTCGACCCGAGCGACACGCGGGAGTCCGGCGGAGGCGGCGGTGACGGCATCCTCGCGCTGGGGAGGAGGTGCCAGCATCTCGGTTGCACGCTCCCGTGGAAGCCCGACTTCAAGTTCAACGGGGAGGACGGGTGGTTTCGCTGCGACTGCCACGGCAGCACCTACACGCGAGCTGGGATACGAGTCTTCGGGCCGGCGCCTTACTCGATGAACACCTGCCGCGTTGAGATCGACGCCGACGGGAACGTGACTGTCGAGTTCGAGCCGCGGCTCCAGCAGCGAGGCGGACCGGACAACCCCTCCCGAGCAATCAAGGGCTCGACGCGGCAGCAGCGCGGGCTCTAGACCCGCCGTCCGGTGACCAGCACCGCGACGCGCGGGCGGATCACCATCGCGCCCTCCTCCTGCTCGATGAACGCGCGCAGGTCCGCGATGAACCGCTCGCGCACGTCCGGCGGCAGGTCGTTCGTGTTCGAGTACGACCGCACGAGGCCCTCGTACCGGTCGACGTCGTAGATCTCGTCCCAGCGCCAGCGCTGGAGGCGGACGTCCTCGAAGAGCGGCGACTCGCGCATCTCGGCGGCGGCCCAGTGGTCGGCGTCCTCGGCGACGCCGTACTGGTACGGGCCCTGCTCCGGCCAGTACTTCTGGTAGATCGGGTGGCTGCGCCTGAAGTAGTCGCGGTCCACCGGGGACTGGATCTGCACCGTGTCGATGACCGCGAACAGCCCGCCCGGCGCCAGCAGCGCGTGCGGCTTCGTCATCCGTGCCTCGGGCGTGATCCAGTGGTACGCCGTCGCGGAGACCACCAGGTCCCACGCGCCCTCCGGCAGTGCGGCGTCCTCGAACCGCGCGTTCACGATGCTGAGGTTCGGCTGCCGCCGGAAGCGCCGCGCCAGGTGCTCCGCGAGGCTCGGGCCCAGCTCCACCGCCGTCACATGCGCGCCGCGTCCAAGGAGCGCGCCGGTGAGCTGCCCCGTCGCCGGGCCGACCTCGACGGTGCGGAGGGGGTCGTGCTCCGGCACGCGGTCGAACAGCGCGTCGATCAGCGGGGGCGGGTACTCCGGGCGCACGCGGGTATACGACGCCGCGGCGTCGTCGAACTTCGATGTCATCGAGGCGATCCTTCGCTCGTCAGGGCAACGGCGACGGAGGGTACGAGATCGCCCATGCGCCAGCAAGCGGCGCGGCGTCGAGGATTGCACGGATCGTCGAGGCGGCTATACGCCTCGATCGTCAGCGCCGGTCGATGGTCACGGCGCCGCAGCCCTCGTCCATGATGATGCCGGTCATCCGGTCGGTGAACTCCGGGTCCGGAGTCACCGCGAGGCCGACCATGTACCACCCGGGCGGGTGGATGAGCCATCGTTCCGGATCGAGGACGACGATCCGATCCTCGATCGTCCCGCTCATCAGATATGAACCCGGCGACAGGCCGGGATTGATCGGAAGCGAGTAGAACTCGAACCGCGCGTCCAACCGGCGGCGGCGCTGCGCGATGGTCAGCGTGAGGCCCGTCACGCCCTGTGGGCACAGGTACCTCCCGGTCCACACGCCGCTGACGTCCGGTTCACCGGCCGGGACCAGGCGAGCCGTCGCGCGCTTCAGGCCCCCTCGCAGGATCCCCGGCATTCCGGCTGCCCGGGCGACCAGATCGACGGTCATGAGCGCTGATTCGACGCGATCGGGCTGACTGCCCGTGCCGGGGTCAGCGGAACAGCCACCGAGGACCAGCGCGGCGACAACGGCGATCACGGCGAGCCGCATTCGATGGACCTCCGGGGATTCCCGGCAGGGACTATACGATCCCGTGGTCGCGCAGCAGCACGAGGCCACGCGCGGTGTCCTCGTCGGACTCGCGCTGGTCGATCTCGAAGGTGCGGTTCGCGCCGGGGCGCGCGGCGGCGATGCGCTCCGCGAGCCATGCGAAGTCCACGTCGCCATTGCCGGGCGCGCGATGGTCCGTCAGCCCTCGGACGTCGTGGAGGTGGAGACCGGTGAGGCGGTCGCCGAGGAGGTCCCACCACGCGCTGCGGTCCGTGACGCCCAGCCGGTGGTGCACCTCCGCGTGCCCGACGTCGTGCTGGTAGCCGGCGACCTCGGCGGGGTACGGCGCGAGGAGGTCCGCCAGCTCATGCGGCAGCGGGATCTCGTGGTAGTGGAGGCGCGTCTCGATCGAGAGCGTCACGTGCGCGTCCGCCGCCGTCTCCGCCATCTCATCGAGGCTCCGTCGCGCCTGCTCCAGCCACGGCGCGGCCTGCGCGGCGCGCTCCTTCAGCGTCTCGTCCACCGCGCGCTGCCACTCCTCGGGCACCGAGGCGCGCCGGTCGTACAGCGATCGCAGCCGGCGCTCCCCCGCGAGCATCCTCGATCCGACGCCGCCGAGGTGGACGACGACGAGCGACGCCCCCGCCTCCGCGGCGAGCGCGATCGAGGCGCGGTGGTACTGCACGGAGAGCGCGCGTTCCGCCTCGTCGGTGGAGGCGAGGTTGAGCTCGCGGTTCCACCCGGCGCTCGGGTGCCGCTCCAGCGGCGCGGGGCCGTGGACGCCGGTCACCGGCAGGCGCGCATGCCCGAGGATCGCGCCGGCGTGCTCCGCGGTCATGGAGTGGTTGATCTCGATCGCCTCGTAGCCCAGCTCGGCGGCGCGGTCCATGAACGCGCCCAGGTCGCGCTCGTAGCGCGGCTGGACGGCCCACATCGTGGAGAGCGCGGGAGGCGAGGCGTTCGGGTTCGTCATGCGTGCATCATCACCGGTCGCGAGGGGAGTGGGGAGGGCGGAGGCGGGAGAGTCGTTCTGCCTTCCGCCCCCTCTCCCGCGAAGCGGGAGAGGGATGGGGTGAGGGCTTCCCGCGCTCGGTTCGCCTCGAGGCCCGCAGGTCTGGTTCGCGCGGGGCGGGTATCCCGCCCTTCGCGCGATAAGTCACGCGGGCGCGAGCCCCTTGTCGCGGATCACCTCGTCGAGGAGTGCGTGGGCGCGTTCGAGGACCTGGTCGTACGGGAAGTGGCCTACCACCTCCTCGCCGCGCTTCAGGTTCACGCCCAGCGGCCCGCACCACAGGCCGATGTCGGCATCGTCCGTCTCGCCGGGGCCGTTCACGCGGCAGCCCATCACCGCGATCGTCACGCGGTAGTCCTTCGCGTACTCCGTCATCTTCTTGAGATCCTGCGCGAGGACGATGAACTGCTCGTTCTCCACGCGGGAGCAGGACGGGCACGAGATGATGTTCAGCCCCTCGCCGAAGTTCACCGGCACGGAGCGGAAGCGGCCCGCCTCGATGTCCGCGATCAGCTCGCGGCCTACCGTGATCTCCTGGCCCTTGTCCTCGAACGGCAGCGTGAGCGAGACGCGGATCGTGTCGCCGATGCCCTCCGCCAGCAGCTGCTCGAACGCGATGCGCGTCTTGATGATGCCGTCCGGCGGCATCCCCGCCTCCGTCACGCCGAGGTGCAGCGGGATCTCCGGGCGCTGCGAGGAGAAGCGGCGGTTGCCCTCCACGACCTTGCGCCAGTCCGAGTCCTTCATCGACACCACGTACCGCGTGAAGCCGAGGTCGTCGAGCATCTGCGCGTGCTCGAGGGCGCTCTCCACCATCGCGCCCACGTCGTCGTGGCCGAACTTCGCGGCCTTCTCGGGGTCGACGGAGCCGCAGTTCACGCCGACGCGCAGCGCGATGTCGTGCTGCACGGCGATGTCGGCGATGTACGCGACCTTGTCGCGGATCGACTTGTCCTTCTCGTGGTGGTGCAGGTGGCCGGGGTTGTACCGGATCTTGTCGACGTGCGGCGCGACGATCTCGGCGAGCCGGTAGTTCTCCTGCAGGTCCACCGACAGCACCGGCGCGCGCCCGTTCACCACGAGATCGCGCGTGCGGGCGCGCACCTCGGCGAGCGCTTCGACGTCCTTCCGGGAGTCGCAGGCGATGCGGATGATGTCCGCGCCCGCCGCCTGGATCAGCTGCACCTGCCGGACGGTCGCCTCGATGTCCTGCGTCTTGGTCGCGGCCATCGACTGCACGGCGATCGGCGCGCCCCCGCCGATCTGGACGCTCCCGACACGGACGGCGCGAGTGGGCTTGCGGCGAATCGGCGGCATCGAGGTCCCTCGTTCAGGCGGTGTGTGGTGGTGCGGAACAGGGTACCGCAGGCGCGCGGCGGGTTGGTTAGGACACGGTGTTACGGAGCGCGCAGTAGGAGTCTGCCGGCATCGATTCCGTTACTGGTGAGGACTCGCTGAGCGTGATCTTGGCCCACTCTCCTTCTGTGTCTACCCGGTAGCCGAGCATTCGCTCCGCGCCCCGACCCCGACCCTGAAGATCGAAGTACGACGATGCGACCCACCAGGAATAAGACGATGGGAGGTAGAAGCAGGTTTCCTGATTCCAGGAATCGCGACCGACCGGCGAGCCGGAGACGGTCCGTGGGGCGAGTGCGCTCACGACCCCGCTCTCGTCGCGGGTTACCCAGAGCAGGATCTCGCCTGGGCCGACGTACACGCGCCGGGCCCCCACTCCCGCAGGAGCGCGCACGGAGAACACCCCTCGCGCCTCATCGTCCAGCGGCGTCGCGAACTGCATCGCGCCGAACGCGAGCATGCCGAGCAGCGCGACGCCGAGGATCGCGAGGGCGACCGCGCGCGGGCTCGGTCGGTGGGTGGGAGCGGGTGCCGCGCGGGACGCGGTCATGGCGGTGCTCCTCGGGCCGGAGTGGGGCGGCCCGTCGAGCACCATTCTACGCCGACTACGGCAGCGCGGGGCCGCCGCTGACGAGGCGCGAGATGTCCGCGAACGTGATCACGATCGCGAGCACGATGAAGGCGACGAAGCCCACCGTGTGCACGATCGCCTCCCGTTCCGGCGCGATGCGCTTGCCGCCGCGGATCACCTCGATCAGCAGGAAGAAGATGCGGCCGCCGTCCAGCATGGGCAGCGGCAGCAGGTTCATGATGCCGAGGTTGATCGAGAGCAGCGCGGACAGCTCCAGTAGCGGCGCGATCGCGCCGACCGTGGTCTCCGAGGAGCGGGCGACCTCGCCGGTGGTCTGCGCGATGCCGACCGGGCCGGCGAACTGCGGGCCGCTGGAGCCGCGGAACCACCCGATCACCTCGTTCCGCGCGAGGATCATCGTGTCCCACGTCATGCGCGTGGCGTTCGGGAGCGCCTCCCACGGGGGCTGCTGCTCCGTCACGGTGTAGGGCAGCCCGTCCGGTGCGACCGCCTGCGGCGCGATGCCGATGCCGGTGGGGCCCTGCCCGGCGGGGGGCGCCCAGCGCCCGAAGACGTCCACGTGCATCACCTGGCCGTCGCGCTGGACCTCCAGGTCGAAGGTCTTGCCCTGGTTCAGCCGCACATAGCGCGAGGCTTCGATCACGTTCTTCGCGTCGCGGCCGCCCACGCTGAGGATGATGTCGCCCGTCCGCAGCCCGGCCTCCTCGGCGGGGGTGCCCGGCTGGACGGCCGTGATCATCGCGCGGCCCTCCGGCACCTGGTGCGGGAAGGCGAGGGCGAACGCGAACAGGATGATCGGCAGCAGCAGGTTCGTGATCGCGCCGGAGGCGAGCACGATGAACCGCTTCCACGCTGCCTGCGAGGCGAACGAGCGCGGGCCCTCGGCCGTCTCCTCGCCCTCGAGGCGGACGAAGCCGCCGATCGGCAGCCAGTTGAAGGTGTAGACGGTCTCGCCGATGCGCTTGCCCCAGATGCGCGGCGGGAAGCCGAAGGCGAACTCGTGCACGTAGATGCCGAACGCCTTCGCCGTGACGAAGTGCGCCGCCTCGTGCGCCATGACGAGGCCGAGCAGGATCACGAGGAAGATCGCGGTGCTCTGCAGCGCGCCCGGCGCGAAGATCGCGGCCGCGACCACACCCGCGAGCACGATCAGCACGGAGATCAGGTTCTGCCGTCCGTTGCGCTCCGGGTCCTCCTCGGACTTCCCGGCGGAGGACGTGGAGAGCGGGGTGACGCGTTCGCGCCAGTCTTCGTTCATGACCAGGCTCCGTTCATGCGCGCGCTCCCGTGGCGATCTGCTCGTCCACGAACCGACGCCCCCAGGCTTCCGCCGAGAGCAGCGCATCGAGGTCGGGGGTGGCGGTGGGAGAGTGCTCGGCGAGCGCGCCCGCCAGCAGGCGCGCGATGTCGGTGAAGGTGCAGCGGCCGGCCAGGAAGTGCGCCACGGCCGCCTCGTCCGCGCCGGCGACCGCCGCGGCGGAGGTGTCGTCGCGGCCGCCCGCCTCGAGCGCGACGGCGAGCGCGGGGTAGCGCGCGAGGTCGATCGCGCCGAAGTGCAGCGCGCCGCGCTTCGCGAGGTCGAGCGCGGGCGCGGGCTGCGCCGGCGCGCGGTCGGGGTAGGCGAGGGCGACCTGGATCGGCAACCGCATGTCCGGCTCGCCGAGCTGCGCCTTCACGGAGCCGTCGCGGAAGGTGACCATCGAATGCACCACGCTCTCGCGGTGCAGCAGGATGTCGACGCGGTCCAGCGGGATGTCGAAGAGCCAGCGCGCCTCGATCGCCTCGAGGCCCTTGTTGAACAGCGTGGCGCTGTCGATCGTGATCTTCGGGCCCATCTTCCACGTCGGGTGGGCCAGCGCCTCGGCCGGCGTCACGGCGTCCAGCGCCTCGGCGGGCCGGTCGCGGAACGCGCCGCCCGAGGCGGTCAGCGTGAGCCGATCGATGTTCGCGGACGCCTCGCCCCAGAGGCACTGCCAGATCGCGGAATGCTCGGAGTCCACGGGGCGCAGCTCCGCGCCGCGCGGGGCGCCCTCCGCGAGGGCCGCGCGCACCGCGTGCCCGCCGACGACGAGCGCCTCCTTGTTGGCGATCGCGACCTTCTTGCCCGCGCGCAGCCCAGCGATCGTCGGCGCGAGCCCGGCGAGGCCGCTGGTCGCGACCAGCAGCACGTCCACGTCGTCGCGGGTCGCGATCGCGTCGAGGCCGGGCCAGGCGACGTCCGGGAACGCGGCGCGCAACGCGTCGGCCTCGAGGCCGGGGCGCGCGTCGGCGGTGGCGGGACGGAACTCCGCGATCTGGTCGCGGAGGCGGGCGGTGTTCAGGCCGGCGCCCAGGGCGGAGACGCGGAAGCGGTCCGGCATGGAACGGACGACGTCGAGCGCCTGCTCGCCCACGGAGCCCGTGGACCCCAGGACCGCGACCCGCGTCGGAGCGTCGTTCATGCCTGCCACCATCGCACAATCCAGTATAGGCACGGCCCCGCGAGCAACAGGCTGTCCAGCCGGTCCATCAATCCGCCGTGCCCGGGCAGCAGCCCGGACATGTCCTTCACCCCGAGCCGACGCTTCAGCGCGGACTCGACGAGGTCGCCGGCCATCGCCGCGAGCGGGACGACGCCGGCGAGCAGCAGCGGCCCCGGCATCCTCGTGCTGACGTCCAGCAGCAACGGCACGCCGATGGCGGCCAGGGCGCCCGCCGCGAGGCCGCCGATCGCGCCCTCGACGGTCTTGTTCGGCGAGATCGCCGGGGCGAGGCGGTGCCGGCCGAACAGCCGGCCGACGGCGTACGCGCCGGTGTCCGTGGCGAACGTGACCGCCAGCAGCACCAGCAGCCACTCCTGCCCGTCCACGAAGTTCCGCGCGAGGATCAGGTGCGCCCCGGCGACGCCCGCGTAGAGCACCGCTCCGAGCCACCACCCGCCGACCGTCGCCGCGAGGCGCGCGGCAGGCCACAGCAGCAGCGCGATCGTCGCTGCCGTGGTGAGCAGCAGGAGGCCCAGCGGCACCTGCGGATTCGTGCGCGCGACGGCGAGGAACAGCGCGGTGGCGGCGGCGGCGCTCAGGCCGTAGGTCAGCGGCGCGTTCGGCTCCGCGGCGTGCATCACCTCGTACGCGCCGTAGGCGAGCAGCGCGATCACGATCACGGCGAACACGGGCTCCGGGGCGAGCAACAGCAGCGCGAGGAGCGGGAGGCCGATGGCCGCGACGATCAGTCGCTGTCGCAGCATCGCGCGGTCAGTCGGCCGCGCCGTTGTCGCTCGAAGGTGCGCCGTCCGAGGCGCTGTCGGAGCCGGCGCCGTCCGCGCCCTCGTCGGTGACGCGGCCGAATCGGCGGCGGCGCTGCGCGTACTCCAGCAGCGCCGCGTCCACCGCGGCGGCGTCGAAGTCCGGCCACGGCAGGTCGGTGAAATAGAACTCGGAGTAGCTGGACTGCCAGACGAGGAAGTTGGAGACGCGGCGCTCGCCGCCCGTGCGGATCAGCAGGTCCGGCTCCGGCTGGCCCGCCGTGGCGAGGCGCGCGGTGATCGCCTCCTCCGTCACGCGGTCCGCGGGGACGCCCTCCGCGATCAGCTGCTGCACCGCGCTGACGATGTCCGCGCGCCCACCGTAGTTGAACGCCAGGTTCACGATCATGCGGTCGTTCCGCGCGGTGCGCTCCACGGCCTGCCGGACCTTCTTCTGCAGCACGCCGGGCAGCCGCGACGGGTCGCCGAGGTGGCGGAGCTGGACGCCGCGCTGGTGCAGCTCCTCGAGGTAGCGGTCGATGAACTCGCCGCCGAGGCGCAGGATCGTCTGCACCTCCGCGCGGGGGCGGCCCCAGTTCTCGGTGGAGAAGCCGAAGAGCGTGAGCACCTCCACGCCGTGCTCGCCGAGCCGCTCGATGACGGGGCGGATCGCCTCCGCGCCGGCGCGGTGGCCCTCGGAGCGTCCCAGGCCGCGCGCCTTCGCCCACCGCCCGTTGCCATCCATGATGATGGCGACGTGCCGCGGCCGGGAGGTGAGCTCCGGCAGCGGCGGGGCGGCCTTGGAGGTCACGACCACGCTAGACCTCCAGGAGCTCGCGCTCCTTCTCCCGGGCGGCAGCGTCCAACTGGTCGATGTAGCGCGAGGTGAGCTGCTCCACGTCGCTGGCGGCGCGGCGCTCGTCGTCCTCGGAGATCTCGGCGGCGCGGACGGCCTTCTTCAGCTCGTCATTCGCGTGACGCCGGGCGTTGCGGATGGACACGCGGCCTTCCTCGGCCTTGGTGTGCACCTGCTTCACGAACTCCTTGCGGCGCTGCTCGGTGTGCGGGGGGATGGGCAGGCGGATGTTGCGCCCGTCGCTCTGGGGGGTGATGCCCAGCTCGCTCGCCTGGAG
>JBFWQJ010000083.1:0-11182 GCA_050249515.1 Dehalococcoidia bacterium
TCAAGCAGGACGGCACGATCGTCATGGAGATGACGCGCAACATCATGGTCTGGAAGCGCGAGGCCGCCCCGACCGTGGGCGTCTTCCCCGAGCCCAAGTCCTAGCCCCCGAGCCGCCGAGGTCACCGGGGGCGGCCCTCACGCTCCCCCGGGACGCGAAGCGCTGCGCGCTCGCCTCGGGTCGCTCGCGACCCTTCGCTCCCTACACGCCCGAGGCGCGCCGGCGGGCCGCGCGCGCGGCCTCCGCTTCTGACCCCCTCGCCCATTCATGGAAGAGGGATGGGGTGAGGGCCCCCGCCGCCCCGGCCCGCTAGAACAGCGGGAAGTCTGCGTCCAGGCCGAGTTCCACGCGGCCGGCCGCCTCGTACGTGAGCGGGCCGATCATGACGTGGGCGGCCGCCGTGTGCAGGTCGCGGAAGCAGCGGTCCAGCGTGCCCCCCGACATGATCGAGGTGGTCCCGAGCGACCGGTGCAGCAGGTCGACCGTGCGCAGCGAGGCGGTCATCGCGTGGCTGGCGGCGAGCCGGGCGCGCGACCGGAGCAGCGGCGACGCCTGCCCGTCCGCCTCGATCGCGGCGTCCCAGAGCGCGCGCGACGAGGCGTAGAGGAACGCCCGCGCCGCCTCGATCTCCGCCGTCGCCTCCGCGACGACCGCCTGCATCCGCGGCGCCTCCCGCAGCGGGGTGTCGCCCCAGCCACGCTTCGCCGAGATCAGATCCACGGCCGCGTCCCGCGCCGCGCGCGCGACGCCGAGGGCGTGCGCCCCGTGGTTCACGAAGGCGACGGGCGCGTTGGCGTACAGCGGCCACGTCTGCGTCGGCTGGAGCGCCATCATCGACAGGCCGCGGCCGTGGGGGACGAAGACCCCGTGCACTTCGAAGTCGTTGCTCGCGGTGCCGCGCAGGCCGGTGGTGTCCCAGGTGTCGATGACGGTGACGTCGTCGCGGTGGACGAAGAGCATGCGCGACAGGTGGTTGCCCTCGGCATCGCGCTTCGGCTCATCGCCGTCGTACAGCATGCACTCCGCCATGAACCAGTCCGCGTGGCTGCTGCCGCTGGCGAACGGCCAGCGCCCGGAGACGATGTACCCCGCCTCCGGCGTCGAGGTGGCCACGGCGCGGCCGATCGGGCGCGCGGTGCCGCAGATGATGCCGCCGTTGCCCCAGACCTCCAGCGCGTGGCGCTCCTCCATGAACCCGGCGAACGCGTTCGACTGCATCGCCAGCATGAGCACCCAGCCGGTCGAGGCATCCGCCGCCGCGACCTCCTCGATCGCCTGCGAGGCGACGACGGGGTCGACTTCCGCGCCGCCGAGGCTCTTCGGGATCAGCATGTGGAACAGCCCGGCGTCGCGGAGCCGGTCGATCAGGTCGAGGGGCACGCGGCGCTCGCGCTCGATCGTGGGCGCCGCCTCGCGCAGCACGGGGGCGAGCGCGCGCGCCGCGGCGACCGGGTCGGTCGCCTGCGGCATGGGCGGCCGTGACCGGCGCGTCGATCGGGTCCTGCTGGTGCTCATGCCGCTCCTCCGCATCCTCGAGGGCTCCCCACCGGCGTCGCTGCCCCGCGATTGTGCGCCGCCCGATCAAGCGGCGCGGGGCGCCCCACGCCCGGAGCGCCCGCTCCCCGGGATGCCGAGGATTCCGAACGAGCGTTCTAGCCCGGGAACGCGTAGAATCCCCCGAGATGGCGAGACTGTACGTGGAGGACTGGTCCCCCGAGTACGGCGCGCCCTTCGAGTCCGACCCGGACACGCTCCCCAGCGAAGTGGTCGTCGACACTGCGGTCGAGGTGCGTGGCGCGTGGGAACCCCTCCCCGGCCGCGACGATGGCGTGCGCCAGGTCGCGTTCGTGGACGGCGTCCAGCGCCTGGAGGCGCGCCTCACGCTGGACGACCCCGATACCGGTCCGCAGCCCGGCATCTGCGCCGCCTACGCAGTGGGCGCGACGCTCTGGGACCGCACCGCCGGCCGCTCCTCCTTCGCGGAAGTCGACGTGCAGCGGCTCGCGATCTTCGGTGACGCGATGCTCCCGGACTTCCCGACCGTCCCCGGCCTGCACTACCGCGTGGAGGCGACCGAGGCGCGTGACATCCCCTCGTTCACGGCGGTGCTGGGCGGGCGGCGCAACCACGCGGAGACGGCGCTCGCCGGCCGCCTCGCCTCCGCGGACTGCTTCGTGATCAAAGACGGGCGCATCGACGACGTCGGCCCGCTGCACGCGGTGGGGTACATCAAGAGCCACAGCCGCACCTACCTCGCCGCCCCGGAGTCGAAGGTGATCGGCGCACTGAAGGCGGGCGAGCGGACGCCGATCTTCGCCATGGCCGAGCACTTCCGTCGCTACTCCTGGTACGTCCGGCTGGCGGACATGCCGTTCGGCCACTCGTGGTCCGGCATCGCACGAGTCGAGGCGCCCGAGGCGATCGGCATCGAGCGCGCGACGCTGCTGGCAGACCGCACCGCCGCGCTGCTGCCACAGGCGGCCATGCCGCTGCACCTGGACGCGCGCGCCCCACAGAACCTCGTGCCGATCGCGGCGCTGGAGAAAGAGCTGCGCCGCTGGCTGGGCGACGAGGGACTGGTGCGCCGCGCCCTTCGCCAGGCCGTGCACGGCGCAGCCACGGGAGCCGCCTCATGACCGCCATGGACGAGCGCATCGAACCCGTCGCCGACGCCCAGACGAGTGAGCGCGTCGGGCGCGTCGTCGGCATCGGCCACACGTCGTCGCAGGAGTTCCGCGTGGTGCTGGACGCGGATGCGTACCTCGCCGTGGACGACCTCGTCGTCGTGCGGACGGACGTGCCCGGGCTCGGCACGCTGAACACGTACGGCGTCGTGGTGGAGAGCGAAGCGACGTACGAGGGCGCCTCGTACGAGTCGGACGTGCACCGCATCGCGGGCGACTACGCGATCGGCGCGGCCGGCGGCGCGATGACCGGCGGGCTGCAGCCGGCGGCGAAGGTGCGCACCGCGCAGGTGCGCGTCACGCGCGTCGACCCGGAGACGTGGATCGCCCCCGACCCCGGCGAGGAGGTGTTCCGCGCGCGCGGCATCGAGCGCGACCGCGCGCTGTACGCGGACGAGATGCGCCGCCCGCTGGCGGTGGGCCGCGGACGCGACGGCGAGCCGGTGTACGTGGACCTCGACTTCTTCGATGGGACGAAGGGCGGTCACATGTCGATCGCCGGCGTCTCCGGCGTCGCGACCAAGACGACCTTCGCGTTCTTCTTCGTGCGGCTGTTCACCGGGCACCCGCAGCTCGTGGGCGCGTCCGCCGCGAACACGCGCGTGCTGGTGTTCAACGTGAAGGGCGAAGACCTCCTCTACCTGGACCGCCCGAGCACGGAGTTCAGCGACGAGGATGCCGCGGCGTGGCGTCGCCTTGGCGTGGAGCCGACGCCGTTCGGGCTCGCGACGCCGGGCTCGAGCGCCTCGAGGCTCGCGCCGGGCCAGCCCACCGTGGCGTTCTGGGCGCCGCCCCGCGCCTTCGCCGGCGACGCGCTCATGCCGGACGTCAGCGGCCGCACGGACGGCATCGCCGCGTTCCACTGGACGCCCCGCGAGTTCATCGACGAGGACCTGCTGCAGTTCGTGTTCACGGACGCGACCGACGCGCGCAACCAGATCCCGTTCGTGGAGGAGCGCGTGCGCTCGCAGCTCAAGCGCCTCGCCGTCGATGTCCTCGGCGCGCCGGGCGCGGTGGTGCTGCGCGAGCCCAACGACCGCGAGGGCGGCCAGCGCGCCGTCCACGCCCGCACCAGCGAGCGCGTCATCCGCACGCTCCGCGATCTGGCCGAGGAGATCGGCACGCACCTGGAGCCGGAGGAGGGCGGCGAGCCGGACTTCGCGTGGAGCGGGCGCGTGCAGGGCGGCACGGTGAGCGCGTTCATGCGTCGCCTGCACGCCGCCGCACAGGACTCGCGCCTCGGCCGCCTCGTGCGGGACGGGGAGAGCCACCGCATCGACCGGCGCGCCGCGACGGTGAGCGTGGTCGCGATCCAGAACCTGCATGAGCTGGCGCAGCGCTTCGTCGTCGGCGCGCTGCTGCGCGAGACGTTCCGCGACAAGGAGGAGACGGGCCAGCGCCTGCCGCTGTCGATCATCGTCCTCGACGAGTTGAACAAGTACGCGCCGCGCGAGGGGCAGAGCCCCCTCAAGGAGATGCTGATCGACATCGCGCAGCGCGGCCGCTCGCTGGGCGTGCTGATGATCGGCGCGCAGCAGAGCGCGTCGCGCGTGGCGCCCGATGTGCTGGAGAACGCCTCGATCCGCGTGACCGGCCGCCTTGACGCGGCGGAGTCTGAGCGCGCGGAGTTCGGCTGGATGCTGCCGAGCACGAAGGCGCGCGCGCGGCTGCTGAAGCCCGGCACCATGGTCCTCGGCCAGCCCGCGGTCCCCGTCCCGATCGTCCTCAGCTTCCCCCGCGTCCCGTGGGCCACCCGCGCCGACGAGGTGCGCCCGGACGCGGACGCCGACCCGTTCCGCGGGCTCGTCTAGCGATGCGCATCCTCCACACCTCCGACTGGCACATCGGCAAGCACCTCGGCCGCTACGACCGCACGGCCGAGTTCCGCGAGGCGCTGGACGAGGTGCTCGGCATCGCCGAGGAACGCGCGGTCGACCTCGTGGTGGTCTCGGGCGACCTGTGGGACCGCAGCACGCCGCCGCACGACGCGCTGGGCGACGGCATCGGCGCGCTGGTGCGCCTCGCGGACGGCGGGCGGCGCCCGGTCGTCGCGATCGCGGGCAACCACGACTCCGCGGAGCTGTTCGAGGTCCTCGCGCCGCTGGTGCTGCCGCTGGGGGTGCACCTGGTCGGGCAGATCAAGCGGCCGGAGGCCGGCGGCCTGCTGCGCCTGGACACGCCCGGCGGCTCCGCCGCCGTCGCCTGCGTCCCGTTCCTGCGCGAGGGGCGCGTGGTGGACTTCATGCAGGAGTCCGGCAAGTGGTACGGCGAGTACAAGGAGCGACTGACCGGCATCTTCGGCGCGATGGGGGCCGCGCTGGAGGCGCACGCCGCCGACGCCGTCACGATCCTCGTCGCGCACGCCACCGTGAACGGCGCGACGGTGCGCGGCCGCGAGCACGGTCGAGGCGAGCGCGAGCTGCACATGGGCGACACGTACACCATCGACCCCGCGGGGCTGCCGCCGGGGCCGCAGTACCTGGCGATGGGGCACATCCACGCCCCGCAGCGCGTCCCGGGCGCGCCCGGCGCGGCGGAGTACGCCGGCTCCCTGCTCCCGCTCGACTTCGGCGAGGCGGGCGAGGTGAAGCGCGTGGTGATCGTGGAGGCGGAGCCGCGTACCGCCGCGCGCGTCGAGTCCGTGGATCTCACCGCGCCCACGCGCATCCCGCTGGTCCGCGCCTCCGGCACGTGGGAGGAGCTGCTGGAACGGCGCGAGGAGTTCGCGGGCGCGTACCTCGACCTCACGGTGACGACGACGGGGCCCGACCCGGCGCTGGCGGCGACGGCGGCCGGGACGTTCGAGCGCCTCGTGCGGGTGCGAGCCGACTACCCGCGCGCCCACGAGCGCATGGCCGGGCGCGCCGGCCGCACCTGGGACGAGCTGTACGGCGAGTTCCATGAGCGCGAGCACGGCGAGCCGCCGTCGGAGGCGGTCCGCGCCGCCTTCGGCGAGCTGCACGAGGCGGTGGTCGATGCGACCGCTTGAGCTGACGATCAACGGCTTCCGCTCCTACGCACAGGAGACGCGCTTCGACTGGCGCGGGCGGCACCTTGTCGGCGTGGTGGGCCCGATCGGCAGCGGCAAGTCGAGCATCCTCGATGCGATCGCGTTCGCGCTGTACGGCAAGACGCCCACGTTCGCCAGCAGCACCGGCGCGTTGATCAACCAGCGGCAGCAGGTGGCACAGGTCTCCCTCGTCTTCCGCGTGGACGGCCAGGCATGGCAGGTGGTGCGGGCCATTCGACGCACCGGGCAGGGCAACCACACCCTGTACCCCTATGACGAGGCCACCGGCGAGGTGGACCGCGGCGCCGGCGTGAGCGGCGTGAAGGCCGTGAACGACCGCGTCGAACAGCTCCTCGGGCTGGACTTCGACGCCTTCCGGCGCTCCGTCCTGCTCGCGCAGAACCGCTTCGCCGAGTTCCTGAACGCCACGCCCACGGACCGCGACAAGGTGCTGCAGGGCGTGTTCAACCTCGACCGCATCACCGCGATGCAGGCGGTCGCGAAGGACCGCGTCGCGGAGACGGCGTCCGAGGCGAAGGCGATCGAGGGACGCGTCGCGGACGCCGCGACGGCGCGCGGGCGGATCGCCGAGCGGCGCGAGCGGCGCGCGGCCCACGCGCAGCGCCATGCCGCACTGGAGGCCGCCCGCCCGGCGATCGAGGAGCAGACAAAGGCCGAGGTGGACGCGCGCGCGCAGGCGACCGCGGCGGCGAAGCGCATCGCGGACCTCGATGGCCTGCGCACGGGGCTGCCGCCGGCCGCGGAGAGCAACGCGACGATCGACGGGTTCGCCGCGCTCGCGGAGCGCATGGCCGCGGCCCGCGCGGCGCGCGAGCAGGCCGAGGCGGGCGAGACGGCGGCGCGGACGGCGCGCGAGGCGGCACTCGCGGAGGCCGGCGGCCCGGAGCGCCTCGAGGCGGCCGCGAGCGCGCTGCAGGCGCGGGCGCACGCGCGCGACGGGCACGCGGCGGAGGCGAAGCGCCGCGACTCCGCGCGGGCGGCGCTGGAGGCGGCGCAGGCGGCGGTCCAGGCAGCCAAGGCCACCGAGAAGAGCACGGCCGCGGAGGCGAAGAAGGCGGAGACCGCGCTCGCGAAGGCCGAGGCCGCCGTCACCGCCGCCGACGAGGCGCTGCACGCCGCCGAACGCCTCGACTTCGCGATCACCCTGCGCGAGGGGATCGCCGCCGGCGACGACTGCCCCGTCTGCGGCCGCAAGATCGCCGCAGCAGGCGCGCACCGCGGCCACGCATGCCGCCGCGACCGCCGCCGCCGCCGCGAAGCAGGCCGAGGCCGCTGCGGCGGCGCTGGCGACGGCCGAGGAGGCGCTGACCGCCGCCGCGGCGACGCTCCGGGCGACGGAGGAGCGCGTGCGCGACCTGTTGGGCGACGGCGACGCGGAGCAGCGACTCGCGGATCTGCGCGCGGGTCTCGCGGCCGCGGACGGCGCCCTCCAGACGGCGGGGCGCGCGGCGCAGGCGGCACGGGACGCGGAGACGCAGGCTGCCGCCGCGCACGAGGCCGGACGCGCCGCGCTGGTGACGCTCCGCCTGCGCCTCGCCGCGGTCGCGAGCCGCCTCGAGGTTGATGCACCGGAGGACGACGCCCCCGCGGCCGTGAAGGCGCTGCTGGAGGCGGTGCGCGAGCGCTGGCGCACCGAGCGCGCCGCCGCCACGGAGGCGGAGGCCGCGGCAACCGCCGCCGCGGACGCTGCCGCCGCCCGCCGCGCGGACGCGCTCGCGGCGAGCGGGATCGCCGACGGCGCATCCTTCGATCAGGCGCTGGCGGGCGAGGCGAAGGAGGTCGCCGTCCTCGACGCGCTGATCGCGGAGGACGAGCGATACATCGCGGAGGCTGCGGACGCCGAGGCGCAGGCGGCGGCGATCGAGGCGCGACGCACCGTCTACCAGCGACTGTCGAGCGACCTGGTGCCCTCGAAGTTCCTGAACTACCTGCTGGAGGACGAGCGGACGACACTCGCCGAGATCGGCAGCGAGTGGTTCGAGCGACTCTCGCGTGGGCGCTACCGCTTCGCGGACGACGGATCGTTCGATGTCATCGACCTGGCTGCCGCGGAGCACGCGCGGCGCAGCGCCACGCTCTCCGGCGGCGAGACGTTCCTCGCCTCGCTCTCGCTCGCGCTGGCCCTCGCGAACATGGTGACGGAGGGGGGCGGCCGCCTGGACGCGTTCTTCCTCGACGAGGGCTTCGGCAGCCTCGACGAGGAGCACCTCGACCTCGCGATGGAGGGCATCGAGCGGCTCGTGACGGAGTCCCCGGACCGGCTCGTCGTGATCGTGAGCCACGTCCCCGCGCTCCGCGAACGCATCGAGGACCTCGTGGTGCTGGACCGCGATGCGGGGACCGGCGACACCATCGTCCGACGCGGCCGGACCGGTGGCGCCGGCGCGTCCGAGGGCGCGCTCATCACGTCCGCGAGTTGACGGCCTCGCACGCAACCACCGACAGTCCCTGAGTGACCGTGCGGGCGAACCGCGCGGGGGAGCCGGGAGAGTGACCTTCGTGTTCGACCTCTACACGTCGATGAAGTTCGTGCACGTGATGTCGGCGATCGCCTGGGTGGGCGGCGGCGTCATGCTCGACATGCTGATCGCCAAGGCGCGGCGCGAGGGGTCGCAGGTGGAGATGCTCGCCCTGCTCGCGCGGACGGAACGCTTCGGCAAGACGTTCTTCTCGCCGACGGCGATCCTCGTCCTGCTCTCCGGCATCGTGATGGCGTCGATCGGCGGCATCTTCGCGGCGCCGTGGGTGAGCGCCGGCTTCCTCATCGTCTTCGTCAGCGCCGGCCTCGGCATGGGCTACCTGACGCCGAAGAGCGCACAGCTCCGCGCGATGATCGAGGCGCGCGGGATGGACGACGCGGAGGTCGCGGCGCTGGGCAGCCGCATGCTCCTCGTGTCGCGGCTCGACCTGGTCATCCTGACGGTCGCCGTCGCGCTGATGGTGTTCAAGCCGGGCGCGGTCTAGCCGGCGTTCCTCGGCAATTCCCGGCGCGCGGGCGGATCGAGGCGCAGAACGCCCGGCCGGGACTCGCTACACTGACTGGCATGACGACCGCGATCAGCCTGCCCCGCGCCCTGCGCCGATTCGCACTCGCCGCGCTGCCGGCGCTCGCGCTGCTGCTGATGCCGGGCAGCCTGCGGGCTGCGGACTCCACGGCGCTCGCCGGGGACGTCCGCGGACTGGAGATCTGCCCGCAGGTCTGGTGCGGCGCGGCGGTGTTCGTCGGCCGGTTCGACGGCGCCCTGGACGGCGCCACCGGCGAGGGACGCTGGTGGGTCGCCGTCCGGCACGAGGCGCTCCCGCTGCTCCCCGGCACCAGCGCGCCGATCACCGGCGGAGAGTGGGGCATGGTCGTCGGCGAGCGCCCACTGCGCGGCGTGGTCACCTCCGGCGAGATCGTGAACAACGGCGACGGGACCTTCACCGTCCGCCCGCGGCTGGACGTGGTCACCGGGGGCGAGGGGCGCCTGTCGCTCGCGATCCTCCTCGACCACGGGCTGTTCCCGCCCGCCGTGCAGGGCGCGGTCGCCACCGGCGAGGTGGAGCTCCCCGCCCCCGCGAGGACGCCCGCCCCGACGCCCGTCGCCCCGGCGTAGCCGGCTTCGTCGTCCCCCTCCAAGGGTGGACGCAGCGGCGTCCCCGGCCGCACGATGCGAGCCATGAAGATCGCCACGTGGAACGTGAACTCCGTGAAGGCGCGCATCCCGCGCGTGCTGGAGTTCCTGCACACCCACCGCCCCGACATCCTCTGCCTGCAGGAGACGAAGACCACCGCCGAGGGCTTCCCGCGCGGAGCGATGATGGAGGCCGGCTACCAGGCCGTGGACCACAGCGGCGGACAGTGGGCCGGCGTCGCGATCCTCGCGCCGATCGGCACGCCGATCACGGACGTCGTGTGCGGGCTCCCCGGCGCGCCGCTCCAGAACGAGGCGCGCTGGATCGAGGCGACCGTGGGCGGCGTGCGCGCCGTCAGCGTCTACGTCATCAACGGCCGCACGCTGGACGACCCCATGTTCCCCGCGAAGCTCGAATTCCTCGAGGCGATGGGCGCGCGGATCGCCGACCTCTCCGGTCAGCCGCTCGTCGTCGCGGGCGACTTCAACATCGCGCCGGAGGACGTGGACGTGTACAGCCCGGAGGCGTTCCGCCACAGCACGCACGTCACGCCGGAGGAGCGCACGCGCCTGCGCGGCATCCTCGACCGCGGCCTGGTGGATGCGTTCCGGCACCTGGAGCCTGAGGCGGTGCAGTACACGTGGTGGGACTATCGCGGCGGCGACTTCCACCGTGGCCTCGGCCTGCGCATCGACCTCGCGCTCGTCTCGCCGGACCTCGCGGCGGCGCTGCGCTCATGCGGCATCGACCGCGACTTCCGGAAGGGGCCGAAGCCGTCCGACCACGCGCCGCTGATTCTGGAAATAGATCGCTAACAACTCGCTCCGGCCCCCTCTGCCATGATGGCGCGACCATCAAGCGACCCCCACCTGGAGGCCGAATGCTCATCGGACTGCTCTCCGGAGCGATAGCCGCGATCGTCGCGGCGCTGCTCTCCCTCCCCCTCCACTCACCGGACGACGCGTTCTTCAACACCGCGTCCGTCGTGATCGGCGCGCTCCTTGCGGGCGTGGTCGCCGGCGGCCTGCGCCAGGCCCTCCCGCAGCGGACGTTCATCATCGTGTGGAGCGCCGCGTTCCTCGCGACGATCGGGGCGCTGGTGATCGCAGAGAACGCGCTGTTCGAGCGCATGCTGAGCTTCGGCGCCCCGATCGCGGCGGTCGTGTTCTTCATCACCGGCTTCGGCGTCGTCGCCCTCACGACCATGGGCGTGTCGAGGCTCCCGCTGGTGAGCGCCGGCGCGGCCGTCGTGGCGATCGCGCTCGGCCTCGGCCTCGCGGGCCAGGGAGACGGCGAGAGCGGCGAACTGTCGCTGCCCGCGGCCCCCGCGACGGCGACCGGCACGGCCGCGAGCACCGCGGCTGCGGCCACCTCGACGGCGGCGAGCGCCGCCACCGCGAGCGCGACCGGCACCGGCACGGCGGCGGCCGCCGCCGCGGGCGGTGTGCCCGCGAGCTTCACGAAGCAGGCCGACCTGAAGGGCGTTACGTTCGTCGTCGGGCAGGGGTCGCAGGCGACGTTCACGGTGAACGAGAAGCTGGCCCAGCTCACGCTTCCGAACGACGCCGTGATGAAGAGCTCCGCGCTCACCGGCGACATCCGGCTGGACGGGCGTCCCTCGAAGATCACGCTCGACACGACGACGCTGACGAGCGACCAGTCGAGGCGCGACCAGGCGGTGCGGCGCATGATCTTCAGCAAGGCGCCGACGGCCGTGCTGACGATCCCCTCGATCGCCACGCTGCCGGAGACGTACCAGCCCGGCGAGACCGTGAAGCAGCAGGTGACGGGCACCCTGGCGATCAACGGCGTCGAGAAGCCGATGGCCTTCGAGGTCGAGGCGCGCCTGGAC
>JBFWQJ010000084.1:0-11180 GCA_050249515.1 Dehalococcoidia bacterium
ATCCCCATCACCTGTGCTCACCCGCGCTTCAGACCGCGTCCTCGCCCGGAGATCGTCATGCCCGCAGTTGTCGTGATCGGTGGCCAGTGGGGCGACGAAGGCAAGGGGCGCGTGGTGGACTTCCATTCGCGCTACTGCTCGGTCATCGCGCGGTACTCCGCCGGCAACAACGCGGGCCACACGATCATCAACGAGCAGGGCAAGTTCGCGTTGCACCTGGTGCCCGCCGGCATCTTCCGCGGCGACAAGACCTGCATCATCGGCAACGGCGTCGTGATCGACCCGGCCAAGCTGCTTGCCGAGATCTCGATGCTCTCCGAGCGCGGCGTCAGCACCTCGCGGCTGCTCATCAGCCAGCACGCGCACGTCATCATGCCGTGGCACCGCATCATCGACCGTGCGGACGAGGCGCTCCGCGGAGACCTCGCCATCGGGACCACGGGCACGGGCACGGGGCCGGCGTTCCACGACAAGGTCTCGCGCATCGGCATCCGCATGGCGGACCTGATCGACCACGACACCTTCGCGTGGAAGCTCAAGCACACGCTGGAGTACAAGAACCGCCTGCTCACCGCGCTCTACGGCCAGCCTGAGTTGGACTACGACGAGGTGCTGCAGGAGTACCTGGGCTACGCGGAGAAGCTGCGCCCGTTCGTCGCGGACACCATCTCCTTCGTGCAGGAGGCGGACGCGCGTGAGGAGATGATCCTGCTCGAGGGCGCGCAGGGCTCCCTGCTCGACCTGGACAGCGGGACGTACCCGTACGTCACGTCCTCCGTCCCGGCCTCCGTGGCCGCGGGCGGCGCGATCGGCATCGGCCTCGGCCCGACCGCGATCGAGCGGGTGGTCGGCGTGTACAAGTCCTACCAGACGCGCGTCGGCAACGGGCCGATGCCCACCGAGATCCTCGACGGCCCCGAGATGGAGATGCTGCGCGAGGGCGTGGGCGGCGCCGCCGGCACCGCGGAGTACGGCACGACCACGGGCCGCGCGCGGCGCGTCGGCTGGTTCGATGGCGTCCTCGCGCGGTACACGGCCCGCCTCAACGGCGTGACGTCCGTCGCGCTCACGCGCCTCGACTCGCTCTCCGCGTTCGACAGCATCAAGGTCTGCGTGGCGTACGAGGTGGACGACCGCCGCGTCACCACGCTCCCCGCCACGCTGAACGAAGCGCTGCGCGCCAAGCCGATCTACGAGGAACTCCCCGGCTGGAAGAAGGACGTGACACACGTCCGCACGCTGGGCGACCTGCCCACGGAGGCGCGCCAGTACGTGCGCCGCGTGGAGCAGATCCTCGGCGCACCGATCGACATGATCTCGGTCGGGCCGGAGCGCGACCAGGCGATCGTCACGCGCGACATCTTCGGCGCCTCGATCTAAGTCGAGGCCCGCAGGTCTGGAGCGGGGCGGGCCGGGTATCCCCGGCATGAGCCCCAAGAGGAAGCACGCAGCATGGGCACGCTCTCGATCATGATCCACGTCACCGCTGCGGCGGTGCTGGTGGGCCCGCAGATACTCATGTTCCTCGCCGTCGTCCCGGCCACGTGGATCATCGAGGACAACGAAAAGCTGAAGCGCGCGATCACGCGGGTGGTCGCGGCGCGCTTCGGGATGCTCGCGGGCATCGCGATCGTCACGTTGCTGGTGACGGGGCTGTACCAGTACTACACCACGGTCCCGGAGAGCGTCCGCGCCACACCGGAGGACTACCGCTTCGGGACGATCTTCATCCTGAAGATGACGATGTTCACGGTGCTCATCGTCCTCATCTACATCCACATGTTCCGCTACGGCCGCCGCATCGCCGCGCTGTCCGACGAGGTGATCGCCGGCGAGGACGACCCTTTCTCGACGAGCGCGGACCAGCTCCGCGAGACGCGCAACGAACTGGAGCGCATGCGCCAGAAGTCCTTCGGCTTCTCCGTGTTCATCCTCGGCGCCTCCCTCATCACGCTCTGGCTCGGCGTCGCGCTGGGCGACCCGACGTTCGCGTGGAGCAAGATCACGCCGTGACCCGGGATGCCGAGGCTCCGCGCGCGGAGGCTCCGGACGACGGGCCGCGCACGCTGCCCGACCTGCTCACCCCCGGCCTCGACCTCGTGTTCGTCGGCATCAACCCGGGGGAGCGCTCCGCCCGGCGCGGCCACTACTACGGCCACCCCGGCAACGCCTTCTGGCGCGCCCTCTCCGCCTCGCCGCTGGTCGCGCGTCCCGTCACGCCCCAGGACGACGCCGCGCTGGCCGACCCCGCGGCGACCGGCACGGGACTCCGCATCGGCTTCACGGACGTGGTGAAGCGCGTCCTCACCGACTCCACCGGCATCTCCGACCTCGAGTTGCGCGAGGCGGCGCCGGCATTCCGCGCCCGCCTGCGCGCCGCTCGCCCCCGCGCCGTCTGCTTCACCACCACGCGCGGCTTCGGCGCGCTGTACCCCCGCGCCTGGCGCGCCCGTGCGTGGGGCCAACAGCCCGTCCCGCCGCTGGAGGGCGCCGAGGTGTGGGTGATGCCCTCGCCGTCCGGCCGCGCGGCGGCGTACCACGGGGAGACGGCGGCGGTGCTTGCCGCGCTCGCGGCCTCGCTCGGCGTGGGGCGCCTGGAAACTGCACAGCCCATCCCCCCGCCCCCTTCCCGCAGCGGGGAGGGGGTGGGAATGTTGGAGGTGGAACCCCCAACCGCCCCCGGGAGCCGGCCCGCCACGCGCGGCCTCGGGCGAAAGGGAGCAGGCGCGTGAGCTTCGACGACCCGAACGACCAGCGGTACCGCCCGGACGACGACTGCCCGATCTTCAGCCAGGCGCTGGAGGACCACATTGTCGCCGTCTCGCGCGGGCAGGCGCCGAACGCCGGCCGCTTCTGCGGCAACTGCTACACCCCGATCGCGCGCGACACGGAGATGTGCGCGCACTGCCGCAACGACGTCCGCACCGGCCGCAAGCCCGTCGACGCCGTCCCCGGCGACCTGCTCGACATCCTGCGCGTACAGCGGTCGATCGAGTCGAAGTGGGTGAACGGCTTCGCCTACCTCGGGCTCGTGATCGCGGCGGTGACCGGGATCTCGATCGTGCTGTGGGTGCCCTTCTTCCGCGACTCGCTGATCTGGGCGACCGTGTTCTACGGTGCGTACCTGCTCGTCACCATGCGTGTCTTCCCCGCGATCCTCGGCGGCTACTACGGCGACCGCATCGGCTTCGAGAAGGCACGCGCGCAGACGCGCGAGGGGTGGGCGGAGTGGGTCGCGGAGCGCGACCGGCCACGCGATCAGCGCGCGCCGTCCTCCACGACGAAGGCGTAGACGAGGACATCGAGGACCTCGCCGCGCTTCACCACGGCGCGGCGCAGGCGCCCCTCCAGCACGTACCCGTTCTTCTCCAGCACCCGCGCGCTCGCGGGGTTGTTCGCGAACACGCGCGCTTCGATGCGGACGAGCCCATGCGCCTCGATCGCCTCGCGCGTGACGGCGCCCACCGCCTCCGTCACGATGCCGCGGCCCCAGTAGTCCTCGCCGAGCCAGTAACCGATCTCCGCGCTCAGCCGCTCGACGTCCGCGCCGAGGCGCACGCCGATGCCGCCGACCGCCGCCCCGTCCACCTCGATCGCCCGGTCATCGGGATGCGGCAGGGCCAGCCACGCCTCGCCGTCCGCGCGCGTGTACGGCGACGGAAAGACGTCGCGCAGATGGGCCGCCACGCTCGGGTTGTCCGCGTGCCGCACCAGCGACTCGAGGTCGTCCGCGCGCCACGGGCGCAGGGTGCAGGTGGCGAGGCGGAGGATGGCCACTCAGTACCCGAAGAGCAGCACACCGGCGAACGGTAGCTTCAGGCGACCACTCGCGTAGATGGCGTCGAGCTGAGCGCGGGCATCGGCGTAGCTCTTCACGATCATCTCCCGACCGGCGCTCTGATGCCGATACTCAGCCATGACCCCGATGGCGAGGTACTGCGCACCCACGATCAAGGACGCTCGGATGATGTCGCGGTGAACCGCGTTCCCGCGCGCTCCTCGGCCCGCTTCGATCTCCACGACGACGCCGAGAGCATCGTGAACCGCATCGATCTCATAGGCCAAGCGCTCGTGCCCGTTCTCTCCGAAGAGAACAGGGCGCCGAACCTTCCCACGAACTGTCTTACCGGACTCCACCTGATAGCCGAGGAGCTCAAGCCCCGGTCGAAGGTGCCCGAGCACGGTGTCACTCGTGAGATGGAACGCCGATGCCGAATCGATCGCTGACTGGGAAGCGGCCACGACATCAACGAAGGGCTGAACCCAGGGAGGGGGACGATCCCGGTTCGGGTAGTAATTCCAAACCGGGTACGCCATCGCCTACACCCCCACGGCGGCCTTGAGGTCGATCGTGTGGCGGCCGAGCTCGATGCTGATGCGCGCGGCGGCGACCTCGGACGGGGGGATGAGCGGCAGGCGGCAGTCGCCGACGGCGATGCCGGCGAGGTTGACCGCGTACTTCACGGGGATCGGGTTGCTCTCCACGAACAGCGCGTCCACCAGCGGAGTGAGCCGGTGATGGATCGCGGCGGCGTCCGCGTTCCGGCCCTCGATGCTCGCGCGCATCATCTCCGCGATCTGGCGGCCGACCAGGTGGCTTGCGACGCTGACGACGCCGTAGCCGCCGAGCGCCATCACCGCCAGCGTGTCGCTGTCGTTCCCCGACCACACGCGGAAGCGGTCGCCGAGGTGGCGCGTGGCGTCGATGATCGCGCTGATCTGGTTCAGGTCCCCGCTCGCCTCCTTGATGCCGACGATATTCGGCACCTCGGTCAGCGCGACCACGGTGGAGGGCGGCATGTTCAGCGCGGCGCGGCCGGGGATGTTGTAGAGGATGCCGGGGAGGCTGGTGGCCTCCGCGATCGCTGTGAAGTGGCGGATCAGGCCGGCCTGCGGCGGCTTGCTGTAGGCGGGCACCGTCATCAGCACGCCGTCCATGCCGGTGCGCTCGGCCTCGCGGGCGAGGCGGACGGACTTCCGCGTGTCGTTGTTCGTCGCGCCGGCGATCACGGCCACGTCCGGGCCGACCGCCTCCTTCGTCGCGACCCAGACCGCGACCGTCTCCTCCTCGGAGAGCGTGGCCGCCTCGCCGGTGGAGCCGGTGGAGACGATGCCGTCCGTGCCGGAGGCGACGAGCGCCTTCGCCAGCACCTTCGTCGCTTCGAGGTCCACGTCCCCGGCGGGGGTCATGGGCGTGACCATCGCGGTGAGCAGGCGTCCGAACGGTGCGGTCATGGTCGGGGTCCTCGAGGGGGCGCCGGGAGGCGCCGTCGGCTAGGAGACGCAGTGTAGCGGTTCGGGTGCGGGGCCGCCCATCCCCGGCGGGGCGCCCGAGGGGGCAGGCCGAGGGGGCGGCGGGCCGCCTCGACGGCTCGCGGGGGCGCTGCTAGCGGTAGTTGCCGAACTCCAGCTCCACGCCCCAGTCCTCCTTGCGGAGGGCGGCCATGGCGGCCTGCAGGTCGTCGCGGCTGGGGCCGGAGACGCGGACGGCGTCGCCCTGGATCTGGGCGGTGACCTTCTTGAACTTCTGGTCGCGGATGAACTTGCTGATCGACTTGGCGGTGTCGCTGTCGATCGCCTGGACGAGCGTGATCTCCTGGCGCACGGTGTTCCCGCCCGCCTGCTGCATCTCGCCGCGCTTCAGGTTCTTCGTGGGCACCTTGCGCGCGATCAGCCGGCCGAGGAGGGCGTCCCAGATCGCCTCGAGCTTGTACTCGTCGGCGGTGTGGATGTTGATCTTGTCGTCGCCGCGCTTGAACTCGATCTCGACCAGCACGTTCTTGAAGTCGAAGCGGCCGGTGATCTCGCGCAGCGCCTGGTTCACCGCGTTGTCGACCTCCTGCAGGTCGCAGCCGGTCGTGATGTCGAAGGACTCGTTCGCCATCGGGGTCTCCTCGCTGTGTCCGGGCGAATCGCCCGCCCGCCGATCGGGTCGAGGCGCGCTACCCGGCGCGGTCGAGCTCGAACGCCGCGTGCAGCGCGCGCACCGCGTCGCCCACGCGCGCGGATTCCACGACGCAGGTGATGCGGATGTCGCTGGTGCTGATCATCTCGATGTTGATCGAGTTGTCGAACAGCGTCTTGAACATGCGCGCCGCGTAGCCGGGCGCGCTGGCCATGCCGGTGCCGACCACGGACACGGTACCCAGGTCCGGCGCGGTGACCACGCCGCCGCCGCCGATCTTTTCAAGCAGGCCGTTGATCACCTCGGTCGCCTTCGCCAGGTCGCCCGGGGTCACGGTGAAGGTGAGGTCCGTCAGGTCCTCCACGCTCGCGTTCTGCACGATCGTGTCCACGGACACGCCCGCCGCCGCCAGCGGCTCGAAGATGTGCGCCGCGATGCCCGGCTGGTCCGGGACGCCTCGCACCGTGACCTTCGCGATGTGGTCCTGGTGCGCGATGCCGCGGACCTTGTTGCCCTGCTCCATGGTCGTCTCTCCGTGAATCAGCGTGCCCGGGGCCGTCGCGTCGAACGTGCTCGCGACGAGGATGTCCACGTTGTAGATCGCGCCCACCTCCACCGCGCGGGCGTGCATCACGCGCGCGCCGGTGGTGGCGAGCTCCAGCATCTCCTCGTAACCGATGTCGCGGAGCGGGCGCGCCTGCGGGCAGACGCGCGGGTCCGCGGTGTAGATGCCGGCGACGTCCGTGTAGATCTCGCAGGCGTCCGCCTTCAGCGCCGCCGCCAGCGCCACGGCCGTGGTGTCGCTGCCGCCACGGCCGAGCGTGGTGACGTCGAAGTTCTCGGAGATGCCCTGGAAGCCGGCGACGATCACCACGCGCCCGGCGCCCAGCTCGCGCTCCAGCCGCGCGGTGTCGATCTGCGCGATGCGCGCGCGACCGTAGACCTCGTCCGTGCGGATGCCGGCCTGCGCGCCGGTGAGGCTGATCGCGTCCAGGCCCTCCGCCTCCAGCGCCATGGACAGCAGCGTGCTGGAGACGATCTCGCCCGTGGAGAGCAGGACGTCCATCTCGCGCGGGTTGGGCTTCGGGTTGAGCTTGGCGGCGAGCTCGATCAGGTCGTCCGTGGTGTCGCCCATGGCGGACACCACCGCGACCACGTCGTCGCCCGCGCGCCGGCGGTCGGCGATGCGCCGCGCGACGTGCTGGATCTTCTCGGCCGAGGCGACCGAGGAGCCACCGTACTTCTGGACGATCCGGCTCATGCCTCCACGACCTCCGTGCCGTGCGCGCTGAATCCCACCACGCGCGTCTGGGCGTTCAACCCGTGCGCGGCCGCCACCTGCCGCATGGCCCCCGTGACCGAGTCCCCGTCCTTCGTGACGAACGCGGCGATGGTGGAGCCGCCGCCGGACAGGTAGACGCCGTGCGCTCCCGCGGCGCGGGCCGCATCGAAGATCGGGTACATCGCCGGGAACAGCGTGCTGCGCGCCGGCTGGTGCAGGATGTCCTCCGTCGCGACGTTCAGCAGGTCGTACCGCCGCGAGGCGATCGCGGCGACGATGAGCGCGGAGCGGCCGATGTTGTGCACGGCCTGGTTGCGCGTCAGCGACTCCGGCAGCCGCTTGCGCGACTCGTTCGTCGGCATGTCGAACTCCGGGATGAGCAGCGCCAGGCGCAGGTCCTCCGGGATCGGCACGGCGGCGTGGTGCTGGACGCCCTCGTCCTCCACGACCACCTGCATGCCGCCGAGGAGCGCGGGGATGATGTTGTCCCCGTGGCCCTCCAGCCGCACGGCGATCGGGAGCAGCTCCTCCATCGAGAGGCGGTCACCCAGCAGCGCGTTCGCCGCCACCACGCCGGCGGCGCGCGCCGCGGCGGACATGCCCAGACCGCGACCCACCGGCATGTCACCCTGGAAGCGCACCTGCACCCCGGCCAGCGGCTCCCCGGCCTCCTCGAAGAACGCGATGACCGCCTGCGCGGTCATCCGCTCCACCGGGTCGAACGGCTCCGCGGTGGGCGTGTCGGTCCGGGTGACGGTGAGCAGCGCCGTCCAGTCCAGGGCCACGCCGAGGCTGTCGAAGCCGGGGCCCAGGTTCGCGGAAGTGGTGGGGACGCGGACGGAAACGGTTCGGTCAGGCATGTAGGCAAGTCTACCCGAGGCGGCACCTACCGGCAGCGCGGGCGGCATGAACGGGGGGACGGCGCGGGCTTACACTGCCGGGGTGGCGCGCCCCCCTCGGAGGTCCCGGGACGGGTGCAGAAGGGGAACGGCATGGAAGACATCGTGATCGTGGATGGCGTCCGGACCGCCATCGGCACCCTCGGCGGCTCCTTCGCGGAGACGCCCGTGACGGAGCTCGGGGCCATCGTCGTGCGCGAGGCGATCCAGCGCGCCGGGATGCAGCCGGAGCAGGTGGATCAGGTGATCATGGGCAACGTGGGCGGCGCCCCGGAGGACGCCTACTTCGCGCGGAACGCCTCGCTGAAGGCCGGCCTGCCCATCGAGACGCCCGCGCTCGCCGTCAGCCGCGCGTGCGGCTCCGGCCTGGAGGCGATCCACAACGCCGCGCGCTGGATCCAGAGCGGCGACGCCGAGGTGGTCGTGGCCGGCGGCGCCGAGAACATGACCCGCATCCCCTACTTCCTCCGCAAGGCCCGCACCGGCTACCGCTATGGCCACGACGTGCTGGAGGACGGCATCCAGGCGATGCTGACCGACCCGAACACCGACATGATCATGGGCATCACCGCGGAGAACCTCGCCGCGAAGTTCGAGCTCTCCCGCCAGGTGCAGGACGAGTACGCGCTCCGCTCGCAGGAGCGCGCGGCGCACGCGATCGAGGCCGGGTACTTCGACTCCCAGATCGTCCCGGTGGAGGTGCGCAAGGGCCGCGACAAGGTGATGTTCGCCCGTGACGAGCACCCGCGCGGCACGACCATGGAGAACCTGGCCAAGCTCCGCCCCGTCTTCAAGCAGGACGGTGACGTGACCGCCGGCAACTCCTCCGGCATCAACGACGGCGCCGCCGCGGTGGTCGTGACGACCGCCTCCAAGGCGAAGGAGCTGGGGCTCCGCCCGCGCATGCGGATGCTCTCCCGCGCGGTCTCCGGCGTGGACCCGAAGATCATGGGCTCCGGCCCGATCCCCGCGAGCCAGGCGGCGCTGAAGCGCGCCAACCTGACCGTGGACGACATGGACGTGATCGAGCTGAACGAGGCGTTCGCCTCCGTGGCGGCGGCCTGCTCGCTGGGCCTCAACCTGCCCCTGGACAAGACGAACCCGAACGGCGGCGCGATCGCCCTGGGCCACCCCGTGGGCGCCACCGGCACGATCCTGACCGTGAAGCTGATGAACGAGCTGGAGCGCACCGGCGGCCGCTACGGCCTGGTCACGCTCTGCATCGGCGGCGGCCAGGGCATCGCGGCCGTCTTCGAGCGCATCTCCTAGCCGCCCTCGAGGCTCCGGACATGCGACGAGGCCCGCCGGCAGGCGGGCCTCGTTCGATCTCGGAGGACGCGGGGTCAGGCGGCGTCCGACACCTTCCGGGCGATCTGGCCGGCGCGGCGCGCCTCCGCGTGGCCCTGCCGCAGGTACTCCATCGCCTCCCGGGTCCACTGGCCACAGGAGTCGCACAGGAACGTCATCGTCGTCCCGTCACGGGAGACGATGCGCGAGCCGCCGGTCTCCGAGTGCACCGCTTCACCGTGGATGAAGTGGATCTCGAAGGCCTTGCCCCGGATCGGAAGGTCGCAGATGTCGCACAGCACGACCTGCATAGCGGATCACTCCCTGCATGCGGACAGGCCGGGTAGGCCTCTCGCACCGGGATCATCGGCCGCTCCGCGTGGCCTCCACCGGTCGAATGCTGCCAGTTGTCTGACAGGGGACTGCAGGCAACACATCCGCTTTGACATCTTCGGCACGCGCGGAGGACGCGGCGATGCCCCGTCAGCGAAGCGTCAGCAGACCGTCACCCCGCGAGGTGGCGGCGGACGCGCTCCCACGCGGCGTGGGTGATCTGCATCTCCGGGCGGGTCGCGTCCAGCACCAGCCAGCGCTCCGGCTCCGCCGCCGCCAGCTCCAAGAAGCCTCGACGCACCCGGCGGTGGAAGTCCATGTCCTCCCGCTCCAGGTAGTCCAGGCCGCGCTCCCCGCGCTGGAAACCCTGCTCCGGCGACAGGTCCAGGAGCAGCGTCAGGTCCGGCGCCAGCCCCTGCGTGGCCGCGAGGTTCGCCGCCTCCACCATCGACCGGTCCAGGCCGCGCCCGTAGTGCTGGTAGGCCAGCGTGGAGTCCGCGAAGCGGTCGCAGATCACCAGCGCGCCGCGGTCGAGGGCGGGCCGGATGACCTCCGCCACCAGTTGCGCGCGCGCGGCCGTGAACACCAGCAGCTCCGCCGCCGGCGCCGGCGGCGTCTCCCCCTCGCCCGTGGCGAAGAGCGCGGCGCGCAGGCGCTCGCCCAGCGGCGTGCCTCCGGGCTCGCGGCACGTCACCACCTCCGCCCCCTCGCGCGCGGCGAGCCGGGCGAGGGCGGCGATCTGCGTCGACTTCCCGGCGCCCTCGCCGCCTTCCAGCGTGACGAAGCAGCCGCGCGCGGGGCGCGTCATCGGGCGCGGGTCTCGCGCGCGTCTCCCCAGGGCAGCCCGCGGTTGGGCGGAGCGGCCTCGCCGATCACGGTGACGCGGCGGAACGGCTCGTTGCCCTTGGAGACGGTGCGCAGGCCGTGGCGCGTCGCCAGCTCATGCTGCAGGCGGCGGATGTACGCGCTCTGCGGCGCCAGCTCAACGCTGGGCGTGCCGCGCTGCGCGACGTCCGCGATCGCCTCCTCCGTCTCGCGCAGCGCCGCCGTCGTCGGGTCGCTGGCGTCGCCGTCCCCGCGCAGCGCGAGGAGCTGGCGCTCCATCTGCTGCGTGGTGTTGTTGCGCAGCACGTAGATCGGGATGCCGCGCTCCTCGGCCTGCTTCAGTGGGCCGCTGCGGCGCCGGTAGTACGGCCGCAGCGTGAACACCGCGTCCGCGTCGCGCACGCTGTCGACGATGCTGGCGGCGGAGCGCGTCTGGTCGATGGCCGACTCCAGCCGCGCGCGGGAGATCCCGAACGGCAGCAGCCGGCGCTGCGGACCCCCCGGCGCCGCCGTGAGCGTCTGTCGCCGCTCCGGCGCCTCGCGCGCCTCGAGGGGCTCGCGGGGCGACGTCTTCAGCGGCATGCGCTCGACGGTCTCGATGCCGCCGCCGTCGCCGATGACGCGGATCTCCGCCTCCGCCTCGAAGCCG
>JBFWQJ010000085.1:0-11076 GCA_050249515.1 Dehalococcoidia bacterium
CGAGGCCGCCGGTGCCGGAGCGGGCCGGAGCCGGGGCTGCCGCCGCCGCGGGGGCAGCCCCGGCAGCGGGCGCCGGGGCCGGCGCGGCGGGGACGCCGATCGGCAGGAGCGCCGCGGGCGCCCCGGCGTTGCCGGACACCAGCGAGAAGGACATCCCCTGCGCGTAGTGCGTGCCCACGTTGCAGATGACCAGGTAGCGCCCCTGCGCCAGGTCAGCGGAGAGCACACCGGTCGTCTGCCCGTTCGCCGGGGTGATGCGGCCGAGGCGCGCGACGATGTTCACGGCCGCCTCGTCCACGCGGCCATCCTTCAGCGGGAGGCCCTTCGGGTCGGCGTCGGACTTCACGACGATGATCTCGTGCGGGCGGGCGCCGGAGTTCTTCACGGCGAAGGTGACCGCGCCCGGTGCGACGGTCTGCGAGCCCGGCTTGAAGCCGAAGTCCAGCTGTTCCACGACCACCGTGCTCCCGGCCGCCTGCGCCGAGGCGATCGCGGGCGCGAGGCCCAGCACGCCGGTGGCCATGACGACGGCAGCCGCCCGCCCGATCTTCGATGCACGACCCATCTGCACTCCTCCTCCTCCTCGAGGCGTCCTCGAGTTCCAGGTCGCTGCGCCGGCGCCGTCGCGGGGAAGGCGAGGTGGGGGCGGGACCGTCTGCTGATGCGCCTTACTCGCGGGAGCGGTCCGCGCGGATCACTCGCGAGGCAGTGAGGAGGCCGCCCCGCCCCGAGGAGTGGGCGGAGCGGCCCTCGCCGCACCCAGAGCGGCTACGGCAGCGCGAGCGCCCAGTTCGGGATGGCGGCACCCTTCGCGTCGCCGGCGGCCTGGTCGTCCTTCCAGAAGTAGAGCGGCAGGCCCTTGTAGGCGATCTGCTTCGACCCGTCGTCACGCGTGATCACCGTGAGGTCGCCGGAGACGCCCGCGCCCTTCGTCGGCGCCGCGGCGTCCGCCTTGAGCGGCGGCCAGTTCACGGCGCACTGAGCGTTGCAGACGCTCTTGCCGTTGCCGGCGGTGTCGTTCTTGAAGGTGTAGAGCGTCATCCCGCGCGCATCGACCAGCACGTCCTTGCCGGCGACCTTCGCGACCTTCACGGTCGTGGCGCCGGCCGCGCCGCTGGAGGCGGCCGCGGTGGCGGCGGCCTTCGTCGGGGCGGGCGTGGTGGCGGCGGGCGCGGCGGTGGTCGCCTTCGCCGCGGCGGCCTCGGTCGCCTTCGGCGCGGCCGTGGTCGGCGACGGCGCGGCCGGCTCCGAACCGGTGCACGCGGCGAGCAGCATCGTCCCGGCGGCAAGCGCCGAGGTGAGCAGGAGCAGTGGATTGCGGACGGGCAGCGTCATCGGGTCCTCCATGTGGTGATCGGCGCTACGCACGAGGTGCGCGGTCGTCGTCGGTTGCTACGTCACTGACTCGCACCGAGGCCACGTCCGGATCACTGCCCGTACCGGGTGGACCGCGCGCGTGGCACACTGGGCGCACGCCGCGCCCCGCCGGGGGCGCGCATCGCGCGGAGCGACACCATGGACGCCACCACCCGGCCCGGGATCTCGATCACGTACTGCACGAAGTGCCACTTCCTGCCGCGCGCCTCCTGGGTGGCGCAGGAACTGCTGCACACGTTCCAGGACTACGTCTCCGGCGTGACGCTGGTGCCCGGCGGCGGTGGCCAGTTCGATGTCCACTACGGCGACGAGCTGCTCTTCTCGAACAAGGCGGAGGGGCGCTTCCCGGAGACGCGCGAACTGCGCGAACTGCTGGCCGCGCGCATCGAGGACGCCCCCCGCAGCCGCCACGCGCAGCCGGCCGGAGCCTCCGGGGCGGAGTGAGATCATGCCGCCCGCCTGCCCGCACTGCGGCGGCCGCGGCCTGGTCGCCTGCGACGCCTGTCGCGGCTTCGGCGGCTTCGTGTGCTGGTCCTGCTCTGGGCACGGCGAGGACGACGACGGCGAGGTGTGCCGGATGTGCGGCGGCAGCGGCGCGCTGAGCTGCGCGCACTGCCGCGGCGAGGGCGGCGTGGGCTGCCCGCGGTGCGACCGGCGCGGCGTGTTGGACGGCTGATCGGCCCTCCGCCGGCCGACCCCGTATCCTCGATCGCATGGAAGCCATCACCCCGGACTACACCGCCCTGCGATTCCCCCCGCCGCCGGCGGACCGCCCCTACGTCATCCTGAACATGGTCACCAGCCTGGACGGGCGCGTGATCGTGGAGGGCACAGAGCGCGGCCTCGGCTCCCCGCGTGACCAGCGCCTCATGCGCGAGTTGCGCGTCCACGCGGATGTCACGCTCAACGGAGCCGGCACGCTGCGCGCCAGCGGCACCTCCTCCCGCCTCGGCGACCCCGCGCTCGAGGACCTACGGGAGCGACGCGGGCTGTCGCGCGTCCCGATCGCCTCGGTCCTCTCCGCCAGCGGCGACCTGCCGTTGGACCGCGCGTTCTTCAGCGCGCGCGACTTCCCCGCGGTCGTGTACCTCTCCACCGCCGCGCCCGGCGACCGCGCGGAGGCGATCGCCGCGACGGGCCGCGAGGTGGTGCGCCTCCCTGCCGGCGACGAGATGCGCGCGATGCTGCGCCACATGCGCGATGAGCTGCACGCCGGCCTGCTGCTGGTGGAGGGCGGCCCGACGATCAACGGCGAGCTGTTCGACCTCGACTGCGTGGACGAGTTCTTCCTCACGCTGGGCGGCGTCGTGGTGAACGGCGACCGCGTGAAGACCGCCGTCGAGGGCACGCGCGCGCCGAGCATCGACGCGCTCACGCGCCTCGAGTTGCTGTCCGCGGTGCCGAACGGGGAGACGGACGAGCTGTACCTGCGCTACCGCGTGCGACGGTGACGGCGCGGAGGCTCGCGCGGCGCTAGAACAGGCGCCGCAGCAGCGCCAGCAGCGCGCTCAGCACAACCGAGGCGATCACCATCGACGTGACCGGTACGTACACGCGGACGCTCTCGCGCTCGATGCGGATGTCGCCGGGCAGCCGGCCGAACCAGCCGAGCGCCCCCGTGGCGACGAGGATGCCGACCAGCACGATCGCCACGCCGAGGCCGATGATCAGGAGGCCGGTCTGCCGGTCCATGCGGACGCCCTCCGCTGCGAGCGCGGCGCGCTAGGACTGGGCGGCGCGGAACACCTCGACGGTGCGCGCGATACCGTCGTCCAGCGTCACCTGCGGCGTCCAGCCCCACACGGTGCGGGCACGCGCGGTGTCCATCGCCATGCGCGGGATGTCGCCGGGGCGCGGCGGGCCCATCACGGGCTCGCGCTCGTAGCCGCAGTGCTTCGCCAGCACCTCGAAGATCTCGCGCGTGCTCGTCTCCACGCCGGTGCCGACCACGCACATCTCGCCCGTGGGCGCGGCCGAGGCGCGCACCTGCGCCTCCACCACATCGTCCACGTAGACGTAGTCACGCGTGTCCGTGCCGGTGCCGAAGATCGTGACGGGGTCGTTGCGGAGCATGCGCTCCGCGAAGATCGCCACCACGCCCGCCTCGCCGTGGGGGTCCTGGTATGGGCCGTACACGTTGCCGGGGCGGACGGATGCGACGCTCATGCCCGTCTCCCACTCCACGATCTTCAGGTACTTCTCAGCCGAGGCCTTCGATGCGCCGTAGAACGAGCGCGGTTCCACGGGCGTGTCGTCGTCCGCCGGCACGATCTCCGGCGCGCCGAACATCGCCCCGCCGGAGGAGGTGAAGACGAAGCGCCCGGCGCCGCTCTCCGCGGCCGCGCGCGCCAGCATGAGCGAGGCGATGACGTTCGTCTCGATGTCCAGCCGCGGCTCGCGCATGGACACGGACACGGAGGCCTGCGCGGCCAGGTGGAAGACGACCTCCGGCCGCGCCTGCGCCACCACGCGCGCCACGGCGGCGTCGTCGCGGATGTCCACGCGCACGTCGCGCCAGCTGTCGTCCTTCGGACGGCGCGGCTCCGCGATGTCGAGGCCGGTGACCTCGTGGCCGTCGGCGACCAGGCGGCGGACCAGGTGGCCGGCGATGAACCCGGAGCTGCCGGTGACCAGGACGCGCATCAGGACGTCGGCCGGATGCGCAGGATGACCCAGTCCTCGTCGCGCAGGTGGCCGCTCAGGGTGTCCAGGAACGCGGGGACGTTCGGCGCCCAGAAGCGGTAGCCGCCGGAGACCGTGGGGTCTTCCTTCCAGATCGCGAACACCGGGAACGTCTGCGAGGCCGCCAGCCCGAACGGCGAGGTGGTGCCGGCCGTCCCGGCCGTGTAGTCACCGAAGGTCTGCGGGAGCTGGTTGCCGGTGCGGGTGATGCTCTCGGCGCGCACCACGGTGCGGTGGGAGTACTCCAGCACGCGCGCGTCGAACTCGCCGCCGCAGGTGAAGAGCGTGATCGAGTCGATCGGGACGCGCGCCTGCAGCAGCTCGCCCCAGGACTCGTCGTCGGCGGGGACCTGCCGCACCCACGTCACGACGTAGCGGAGGGTGCCGCCGGGACGGTCCACCTCGATCACGTCGCCGGCCTGCACCTCGCCCAGGCGGTAGAAGACGCCGGTGCCGGCGTAGCGGGTGCCGGCCCACGGGACGCGGGCGACGTAGTCCACGTGCCCGGAGAACACCGCGTTCCACCCCGCGCCCGGCGTCCCCCCGTAGCCCGGCACCGCCGCGAAGTCGTACCACGCGACGTCCGAGGGGCCGAGGGGCATCGGCATGAAGCCGTCGGCGGCGACATCGCGCACGCCGAGGGGGGCGTCGACGCCGATCGAGTCGATGCGGATGCGGCCGAAGTCGGCGGAGGGCGGGTCGCCGAAGTCGCGCACGAACTGCGCGAGCCCGGGGTCGGTGGCGCTCACGGGGCGCGCGGCGCCCGGTGCGAACGCAACCGCGAGGACGGCGCACATCGCGCCGGCGAGAGTGACGAGACGTCGCATGGCCTGCTCCTGCAACGGTGGGCGCGGATCAGCGTAGCCGGTGTGCGGGCGAACACAAAGCCCGCGGGTTTCCCCGCGGGCTCTGTCTGTGTCGCTGTGCAGCGGACTAGCGGCGGCGGCGCACCGCCAGCGCGGTCCCGCCCGCAGCCGTGCCGAGCAGCAGCACGGAGGCCGCCACCGCGAGCAGGTTGAGGGAGGTACCGGCCTCCGCCGGGATGCCGGTGCCCGTGTTCGCCGGGCGCGGCACCACGCCGCTCACCGGGGTCGGGGCCGTCGGAGCCGTGGTCGCGCCGGCAGCCGGCGTGGTGCCCGCGGCCGGGGTGGCCTGCGGCGCAGCCGGCGTCGCGACCGCACCGGGGGTGCGGACCGCGAAGGCCCAGAGCGAGAAGTGCGGGACCTCGAACGTGACCGAGGTCGCCGTCTTCGCGACCTGCGGGACGGGCGACCACTTACCGGTCGTGGCGTCCTGGCCGATCATCAGCAGGTTGGCGAAGTCCCCGCCGGCCGCCGCCAGGTGCTCCGGCTTGAAGTCCCAGGTCATGCGGATCGGCTTGTCGATCTGACCGACGCCGCCGCTGCCGGTCTTCACGGTCATCTCGAACACCCGCACCGGGGTGATCGAACCGGGCTCGCCCGCGAAGTTCACGATGCCCGCGCCCGTGACCTGGCCGAGCGCTGCCGGGCTGTTGACCGCCTGGACGCCGATGACGATCGCGAGGCTGAAGGACGTCTCGACGATGCTGATCGTCTCATCCGCGCCCAGCGTGCCGGCCGGGACCGCGAGCACCGCGGAGAGCGTCTCGACCTGCATCGTGGTGTCCGTGTTCGGGTTCGCCGGAGCGACCGTGACCGTCGCGGGCTGGTTCGGCGCCTGGACGATCGTGACGGTGCCCTGGTTCGGGATCGTGACGACGGTCGTCGTCTCACCATTCGGCGTCGTCGTGCTGGTCGACGTCGTGCCGTCGGTCCTGGTCGTCGTGGTCGTAGTCGTCTGCGTAATCGGGTTGGTCGTCGTCGTCGTCGTCGTCCCCGTGGTCGGGTCGGTCGTCGTCCTGCCACCACCGCCGCCCGTGCCCGGATCGAACCCGTCCGTCTGGGCGAGGGCTGTGCCGAACGTGCCCGGGAGCGCGATCGCGGCCACAACGACCGCCGTCACGATGCCCACGAGGAGCGCCGAGCGATTCCAATGGAATGAGAACATCGTCGCCTCCGATGGGGGCGTAACACCTGCGAATTCCGGGAAAGTCTAGCGCGCGTCCACCGCACCGTGCAATCGGTTCACCCGCACAAACGTTTCGACACCCCCCGCTGGCCCGTCGCCACGTCCACGGGGCGTCAGGCCGGCCCCATCCGCAGGAGCATCCGCCCCGCCGTCCCGCTGCGCAGCGCGTCCAGGGCGGCGTTCACCTCGTCCAGCGCGAACTCGCCGCCCACCATCTGCTCCAGCGGGAGCCGACCCTCGCGGTACGCCTGCACGTAGCGCGGGACGTCGCGGTCCGGGTCGGTCTCGCCGCCCCAGGTCCCGGTGATGCGGCGTCCGCGGATGAGGTCCATGGGCGCGATGGCGATCGTCGCCTCGCCCGGCGGGTTCCCGGCGATGACGCAGAGGCCGCCGCCGTAGCGGGTGGCGGCGTAGGCCCCCTCCATGGTCTCCACGCGCCCCGCGGCCTCCACCACCACGTCCGCGCCGGCGCCGCCGGTCAGCGCGCGCACGGCCGCCACGGGCTCCTCGCCGGTCGCGTCCACGAGGTGGGTCGCCCCCAGCGTGCGGGCGAGCGCGAGCGTCTCCGCGCGGACGTCCACCGCGACGATGGCGGCCGCACCGCCCATCGCCGCGCCGAGGATCGCCGAGAGGCCGACGCCGCCCGCCCCGAACACGGCGACCGTCTTCCCCGCCACCTCGACGCCGGTGTTCAGCACGGCCCCAGCGCCGGTGGGGACGGCGCAGCCCAGCAGTGCGGCCTCCCGCAGCGGGACGTCCGCGGCGATCGGCACCACGCGGTTCTCGCTGATGACGGCGTGCCGGGCGAAGGTGATCACGGCGCCGGAGTTCACCGGCCCGTCCGCGCTCTCGTACACGGTGCCGGGGACGTTGGCGCCGCTCCCCTGGATCCACGTCAGCACCACGCGGTCGCCGGGGCGCACCTTCGTCACCTCGGGCCCGGCGGCGAGCACCACGCCCGAGCCCTCGTGGCCGAGGCAGTGCGGGAGGTAGCGGTCCTCGCCGCGCCCGCCGTCGGCCTCCAGCAGCTGGCTGCGGCAGACGCCGCTCCACGCGACCTCCACCAGCACCTGGCCGGCACGAAGCGGCGGCAGCGTCAGCGCGCGCAGGCGGAGCGGCTCGCGTAGCCGCTCCAGCACGGCCGCCGTCGTCTCGGTGGGGAGCGTGCCCGCCTCGCTCGTCATCCCTGGGCCTTCCCCGGCGGGGCGTCGGCCGCACGGAGGCGCCCGGAGCGCACCGCCGCGCGCGCCTCCTCGAGGCGCTCCGCGGAGTCGATGGCGCAACGGTATCCGGTGAGCGGGACGGCGAACAGGCGGCGCTCCTCCACCAGCGCGGGGAAGACGTCGCGCGGGAAGTCCGCGGGGCCGTCCGGCGGGATGCGTTCCAGCACCTCCGGCGCGCACACGTAGATCCCGGAGTTCACCCACCCCTCGGCCGCCGTCGCGGCGGGGTCGGCGGGCCGCTCAAGGAAGCGCGTGACGCGGCCGTCCTCGTCCCGCTCCACGACGCTGTTGGACCCGGCGCGCCGGTGTACCACGATCGTCACCAGCGCGCGCGCGGCGCGGTGCGCCTCCAGCAGCGGCGCCAGCGGCTGGTCCGTCAGGACGTCGCCGTACTGCACGAGGAACGGCGCAGCGTCCTCGCGCAGCCAGGAGGCGAAGCCGCGCACGCCGCCGGCGGTGCCCTGCAGCGCGGCCTCCTCCGTGTAGCGGATGCGCAGACCAACGGCCGCGCCGTCCCGCAGGCGATCGCGGATCTGTTCGGGGCGGAAGTGCAGGTTCACGCCCACCTCGTCCACGCCCTCAGCGGCGAGGTGCCGGAGGATGCGCTCGATGAGCGGCTGCCCGGCGATGTCGAGCATCGGCTTCGGTGTCTCCGCCGTGAGCGCGCCGAGCCGCGTGCCGTAGCCCGCCGACAGGACGACCGCCCGGTGGAGGGACTCAGCCACGCCGCGTCCGCCGCGCGCGCACCAGGTCCGCGGTGCCTCGGACGCCCCACGTGCGCAGCAGCAGCACGAGCCCGAGCGCGGAGACCGCGGCCCGCACGAGCGGCTCCGCGAGGCGCATCCCGCCGCGCGGCGTGACCGCGTCCATCGACCGGCGCAGGTGGTGCAGGAGGTGCTTGCGGAGCTGGTCCGCGCGCCAGCGGTCGATGAAGCCCGGGGGGAACGCCTCCGCGCTCGCCTCCAGCACCGCGCGGGCCTCCTCCAGCGTTTCGTAGCCGCGCACGAAGTCGTTGCGCATGCTGCTGGCGTAGCCGGCGTCAGCGACCCGCCAGTCCGCGAGCAGCGCCGGCGTGAAGAACGCCCCGTGCCGCGCCGCGAGGATCATCGCGAGGACGAGGTCGGTGTAGGCGCCGCAGGGCGGGAAGCCGCCGGCCTCCCGCAGCAGCGCCGCGCGATACACCGTCGCGTTGCCGATAAGCCACGGACCGCTGCGCGCGAGCCGCGCCCCCACCGCCGCGGGCGCGAGGAGTGCGGGGGACTCGGACGGGACGGGCACCGGCACCGTGCCCAGCGGCTGCCCCGCGCCGTCGATCAGCGCGGCGAGCCCGGAGGCGAGCGCGATGCCGTGATGCGCCTGCAGCGCGGGGACGAGCGAGGCGAAGAGCGCCGGCCGCACCCGGTCATCCGCGGAGGCGAAGTAGAGGAACTCCCCGCTCGCCAACTCCAGCCCGCGATTCACGGCCGCCAGCGGGCCGCGGTTCTCGTCCAGCAGCTCGAGGCGCACGGTCGGCAGCCCCGCCGCCGCCTGCACCAGCGCCTCGCGCTCCTCGGGCCGGGAGCCGTCGTCGACGACGACGATCTCGTCGGGCGGGAGGGGCTGTTCGACGAGCGCGCGCAGCGCCTCGCCGACGAACGCGCCGTGGTTGTAGTGCGGCATGATCACCGACACGCCGGAGCGGATCATGCGGACCTACGCGTCCCAGGGGACGCCGTCGCGGCGGGTGATGAAGAGCGAGCCGTCCACGTAGCCGCCCGGCATGTCCTCCACGCGCGTGACGCGTCGCCAGCCGATCTTCTGCGCGAACAGGTGCACGCCCTCCCGCTGGAAGTGGTCGAACACCAGCCGGGCGTTCTCCGGCGTGCCGATCTCGACCATCGCGTCGGTGTCCGCCCACTGCGCGGCGGTGGTCGCGCACAACAGCTCGGCCTCGTGCCCCTCGATGTCGATCTTCAGCAGGTCGGCCCACTCGAGGAGCGGCGCGACGCCGACGAGGCGGACGGTGAAGCGCTCCAGCTCGCCGTACGGGTTCGCCTTCGCGCCGGAGAGGTGGCTGCCGGTGGTGTTGCCGACGACACGCACGAATTCGTGCTCCCCGTCCTCGATCGACACGGCGACGTTCGCCGGAGTGACATGCGTCGCACCGTTCGCGGCGAGGTTCCGGCTGAGCAGGTCGAAGTGCACCGGGTCCGGCTCGAACGCGCGCACCTCGTACCCGCAGCGGTCCAGCACCAGCGAGTGCAGACCGATGTTGCTGCCCAGGTCGGCGACGCGGCGATAGCGGCCGCGGTTCGCGCGGTAGAAGGAGAACAGGATCAACTCGTCCAGCCCGAACAGGTGGAGCGAGGAGATCGAACCCATCGAGGTGTACGGGAACGCGAGTGGGCCGAAGGGACCGAAGGGCGCCTGCCCGTCCGTCTCCGGACCGAACCGGCGCGCCACCTCGTCGCGCGCGACCTGCGACAGCAGCGCGTGCAGCGGACCGGAGGGCGCATGCGCGGAGGCGACCTGCGGCAGCGCTTCGATCAGCGCCTCGATCACGTCCACACCGTGGGCTCCGTCACTCATCCGCACCCTCGAGGATCCAGTCCACTGCTGCCCGGAGTTCATCACACTCCATATCCGCCTTCACGTCCATCGGCACCGGGTCCGGCGTGACGATCGGCGGCGCCTCGTGCGCCCCGCTGCGCAGGAGCACGGTGCGGCACCCGGCGGCGCGGCCGGCGAGCACGTCCGTCACGCGGTCGCCGATCATCACGCTGGCCGCCAGGTCGAGGCCCATCGCCTCGGCGGCGCGCAGGAGCAGCCCGGGGCGCGGCTTGCGGCAGTCGCATGCCGCGCGGAACGCGGGGTCGGTCGCCTCGGGGTGGTGCGGACAGAGGTAGAACGCATCGAGCCGCGGCCCGCCCGCCGCGACGAGGGCCGCCTCGATGCTCGCCTGCGTCTCGCGCACCTGCGCCTCCGTGCGCAGCCCGCGCGCGATCACCGCCTGGTTCGAGACCACGACGAGCACGCGGCCGGCACGCTGCAGGCGCGACAGCGCCTCTGCCGCGCCCGGGAGCAGCCGCCCGTCAGCGGCGTCCAGCAGCAGCCCGCGGTCCTCGATCAGCACGCCGTCGCGGTCGAGGAACACGGCGGGACGGCCGTGGGACGGGACGGGGGTGGGCACACGCGCCTCCCTACGCCGCCGGGGCGTGCCACTCGCGGCGCAGGCGGCGCCAGAGCCACGTCTCGACGGGCACGAGGATCAGGCCGTTCGCCAGCAGGAACGCCGCGGCGGCCCCCGTGCCGCCGAAACGCGCGCCGAGGAGGAGCGTGAGGAGCGCGGTGCTCACCCCCACGACCACGCTCAGCGGCAGCAGCGGCGCCTGCCGGTGCGCGTGCAGGTACGCCGACTCGCACTCCGAGATCCGCACGCAGATGAACGCGACGACCAGCATCGCGGTCGCCGCCGGCGTCATCATCCGCTCCACGATCCACAGATCGACCACGTGCGCGCCCGCCACGAACACCAGGACGGCCAGGCCGGCGAGCGCCGCCATGCCCACGGTGAACAGCGTCGTCCGGAAGAACAGCCGGTCGAGCTCCTCGTAGGCGCGGCGCGCGACGAGGTCGCCGAAGGTGGGGATGCGCGGGAAGAGCCACGCCTGCGAGACAGCAGCCGCCGCGCCGACCATCTGCCACGTCAGCCCGGTGCGGCCGGCCTCCACCGGGCCGTGGACGTAGAAGACGATCGGCACGAAGG
>JBFWQJ010000086.1:0-11049 GCA_050249515.1 Dehalococcoidia bacterium
CCCCCCCCCCCGCCCCCCACACAGCACCTCGAGCGGCACACGGTGCGCGCGCCGCCGGCGTCCGGCGCCCGACAAGACCCTACGGGGGCATCTGCTATAACTGAGACGACCCCGCGCAGCGGTGACGCCGGCTCCGCACGGAGCGCGCGCCGACTGGAAAGGCCCTGCCTGTGCCCACCGAGATCGTCCCCGGGCTCTACCGCCTGAGCATCCCCATGACCGCGGGCGGCCTCGGCTGGACCACCCCCTACGTCTTCCGCGGCAACGACGGCCTGACGCTCTTCGACTGCGGCTACGGCACGCGCGGGGCGATCGAGGCGCTGACGGAGCAGATCGGCGAGCTGGACGGCAAGATCACCGACATCAAGCGCCTCTTCGTCTCGCACGCCCACCCCGACCACCTGGGCATGGCGAAGTGGATCAAGGACCAGTCCCCCGGCTGCGAGCTGGTGATGATGGGCTCCGAGCGCTTCACCTACGGGCAGATCCACCACCGCGACCCGCAGCAGGCGGAGCGCGAGAGCAACGCGTGGGCGCTGAAGCACGGCCTGGACATGACCGTGGACCTGAAGATCGAGGACGACGGCCCCCGCCGCTGGATCAACGAGGAGCGCGAGATCGACCGCGAGATCGAGGAGCGCCGCCGCGGCCAGCGACAGGACACCGCGACCGCGGTGGAGATGGCGACGCGCAGCCTCGGCCGCATCGAGCCGGACGTCCGCCTGCACGACGGCGACGAGTACTCCTTCGACGGCTGGTCGCTGAAGGCGGTGTGGACGCCGGGGCACACCCCGGGCCACCTCTGCATCTACGACCCGAAGCGCAAGTTCACCTTCACCGGCGACCACGTGCTCTCGCGCATCACGCCCAACGTGTCGCTCGCCGTGGAGGACGAGGAGATCGGGCGCTCGCCGCTGCGCGAGTTCCGCGCCTCGCTCCAGAAGATCGCGGACCTGGACAGCGAGCTCGGCCTGCCCGCGCACCAGGACACGATCGCCGACCTGCCGAAGCGCTGCCTCGAGATCCTCGAGCACCACGACGAGCGGCTGGACGAGGTGTTCAACGCCGTGGACGGTCGCATCAGCGCCGCCGAGGTCGCCGAGAACGTCGAGTGGAGCAAGCCCTACGAGACGTTCAGCATCTTCAAGCGCCGCGCCGCCCTCGGCGAGACGCTCTCGCACCTGCAGGTGCTCGTGGAGGACGGCCGCGTCCGCCGCGTCGAACTGCCCGACGACCGCGTCGTCTGGGAGCGCATCTAACCCTCGACGCTCCACATGCTGCGGGGGGCGGCCCGCCCCTCCTGGCCGGTAGCCGCTCCGCTACCGCCCCAGCTCACGTCCGAGGAACTCGCGCGTGAGCGCGGTCGACTCATCGGGGGCGGCGTCGTGCAGGCCGGGGAACGCGATCAGCCGCTTGTCGCGCGCGCCGATGAGATCGAACAGCGCGAGCGAGCCGGCGCGGTCGAACCGCTCGTCGTCCCACTGCACCACCCACATCACCGGGCAGGCGACGCGTGGCGCCGCCGCCTCCAGGTGCGGCGCGATGCCGCTGCGCTCCACGCTCGGCCCCGTCAGCCCCGCGAGGCCGAGGACGGCGGCGCGGATCAGCGGCTCCTCCGCGACGAACGGCAGCCCGAACATCGTGCCCATCGATAGGCCCCAGTAGCCGATGCGCGCCGGATCCACCGCGGGCAGCGCGGCGAGCGAGCGCGTCACCGCGCGCCACTGCGCGGTCGACTGCTCGATGAGCCAGGGGCGCTGCCACATCGCGCGGTAGCGCGTGTCGTCGGTGTCCTCGGTCAGCGGGCCGCGCTCGCCGTGGTCGACCTGGTCGATCGCCGCCGCGAGGACGCCCTGCCGCCGCACCAGCCGCCGCCCGATTGCCGCCATGCGGTCGGAGCGCTTGTGCGACTGGCCGCCGTGCCCCATGAGCACCAGCGGCAGTGGCCCCGCCGCATCCGCGGGCGCCCAGAGCACGCCCGGGATCGCCTCGCCGCCGGCCGGGCCCGGGACGTCGAGGATGAAGCCGCGCTCGGCGACGCCGGTGGTGAACTCCGGATCGCCGCGCCAGGCGAAGCCCGCGGGCAGGGGGTCGGGTGAGGTGGCCGTCATGCGGGGAGTCTAGCGGCGTCCGCGCGGCGTGGCGCTAGGCGAACGCCGCCGCGCCCGCGCGGAATGCCGCGCGCTCCACGTCCGTGGCGAGGCGCTCGATCGCCTCATCGTGCGTGAGCGTGGCAACGCCCTCGATCAGCGCGTCCGGGACCGGTTCGCCCGTGACCTCGACGGCGACGGGCTGGAGCCAGCCGAGCATGGGGCCGCCTCCGCGCGGGTGGTCCATGCGCACCGGCACGCGGTCATCCGCGAGGCGCGGCACGCCGACGACGCGGACGCGCATGCGGCCATGCAGCAGCGACTCGATGCCATCGACGAAGCCCTCGTGCGCGGAGGGGGTGAGCGTGGAGATCATCGTCGGGTGCGGCCAGTCGCCCCACTGCGCGAAGACGTAGCGGCCGTCCTCTACCCGCCGCGCGACGAGGATGAAGCGCTCCGGGTCCGCGGGCGTGGTGAGCGGTCGCACGCGCTAGCCCCCCAGCGCGAACGCGCCGTCGAGGGGGTCGCGCTCCACGCTGCCGACGATCGAGAGATGCAGCGCGTCGTCGCGGATCACGCGGGCCGCCACGCGGCGGATGTCCTCGATCGTCACGGCCTGCGACTTCGCCAGCGCCTCCTCCGGCGTGCGCAGCGGCAGGCCGAGGACGGCGAGCGACCCGTACATGGCGGAGACGGATCGGGTGTCCTCCAGCCGGAGCTGCGTGCGCGAGCGCGACACTGCCTTGGCGCGCGCCAGCTCGCCCGCGTCCACGGGGCCGAGGGCGCGCTGCAGCTCACGCGCGATCTCGCGCACCGCCTCGGTCGTGCGCTCCGGGTCGACGCCGGCGTAGATGCCGAACATGCCCGTGTCCAGCAGCGTGGACATGTAGGAGTGGATGTCGTAGCAGAGCCCCAGCTCCTCGCGCAGCCGCGAGAACAGCCGCGACGACATCCCCTCGCCCAGGATGATCGAGAAGAGGTCCAGCGCGTAGCGGTCGTCGTCCGAGGAGGAGAGCCCGCGCATGCCCACCGCCAGGTGCGCCTGCTCCGTGTCCTTCTCCAGCAGCGCGATGCGCGGCCCGCGGGGCTCCTCGGCGTGGCGCACCCAGTCGTACGGCTCCCCGGGCGCCCAGTCGCCGAAGTGCCGCTGCACGAGGTCCAGCGCCGCCTCCGAGGAAATCGCGCCGGCCAGCGAGACGACGGCCGCGTTCGGCACGTACTGCCGGTGGTAGTAGTCCACGATGCGCGGGTTCGGCATCTCCGTGACGGACTGCTCCGTGCCCGCCACGTCCCGGCCGTGCGGCTGGCCCGGCCAGAGCTGCTCGTCCAGCAGGACGCCCACCTGCTCCGTGGGCGAGTCCTCCACCGCCGCCAGTTCCTCGAGGATCACGCCGCGCTCACGCTCGATCTCGGAGTCGATCAGCGTGGAGTTGCGCAGCATGTCCGCCAGGAGGTCGGTCGCCTGCTCCAGGTGCTCCGGCGTCACCTTCGCGTAGTAGACGGTCAGCTCGCGGTTGGTCGCGGCGTTGATGTTGCCGCCGATCGCGTCCAGCTCCATGGAGATGTCCAGCGGCTTCGGCCGGCGGACCGTCCCCTTGAAGCACAGGTGCTCGAGGAAGTGCGAGAGCCCCGCGTCCGCCTCGGCCGGCTCATAGCGCGAGCCGGCGGCGAAGTAGACGGAGATGGCGACGGAGCGCGCGTACGGCATCGGCGTGACGAGGAGCCGGAGGCCGTTCGGCAGCGTGTGCGCGACGGGCGCGAGCGTGAAGGCGTCGGTCGCCACGGGACTCCAGGTGCGTTCGTCCGTGCAGAGGTGTGCGGACGATCGTAGCGGGCACCCGGAGGGGATTCAACGCTCGGCGCACGACGGCCGAGTGCCCCGCCGCCCCCGCGGGTGCGAGGCGCGTTCGACCCGTACGAGGTGTCGCGCCCGCGGCCCTCCGACCCCCCCTCGAACCCCGCGCTCCGGCCCCCTCTCCTGCGCAGCGGGAGAGGGATGGGGTGAGGGCCTCCGCCGCCCTACGACTCCAGCCAGAGCACGTCCCCGCTGAGGTCGGCCGGGTGCTCCTTGCCGGCGAACACGGCGTACTCCTCGTTCGCCTGCTGCACCGTGGTGCTGCCGCCGTGGCCCGGGAGGACGACCGTGTCGGGCTGCATGGAGAGCAGGTGCTGCCTGATCGAGGCGATCTCCTGCTGCAGTGACTCGTTCGTGCGAGTGCGTCCCGGGCCGCCGGGGAACAGCGTGTCCCCGGTCAGCACCGCGCCGCCGAAGTGCAGGCAGATCGAACCCGGCGTGTGCCCCGGCGTGTGCAGCACGCGCGCCGTCGCCCCGCCGATGTCGAACGTGTCGCCGTGCTTCGCCGGGCGGATCCCGCGCGAGGCGTCCAGGTCCGTCTCCTCTGCCCCCGCGAAGACCGGCGCGTCCGTGGCCGCGCGGAGCGTGTCGAAGCCCATCCAGTGGTCGAAGTGCGAGTGCGTCACCACGATGCGCTCGATGCGGCGGCGGCCCACGGCCTCCAGGATCGCCTCGGCGCCGCCGGGGGCGTCCACGATCGTGACGGAGCCGCGGTTCGGTCCGCTCAGGATGTACGCGTTGTTCCCGTACTCACCGATGTTCGGGACGATCTCCACCAGGTATCGCCCGTCGCCGTACGCCCGCTCCGCCATCCTCGGCCTCCGTCCCCAGCACTGCCCGTCTGCCGGGGTATAGCGCGAGGCGCCCCCGGCTGGCTATCACGATAGCGATGACGGGCGTGATGCGATGTCGGTGGCGATCAGCGAGCCGGCGCCTCCGACAGCGCGAGCGTCTTCCCGTCCCAGATGGCGTACAGCCTGTCGTAGTAGTCGCCGATCTCCGTGCGGAGCTCGAACTTCTTCGACTCGGTCTTGCCACCCTGCGCCACGTTCACCAGCAGGCTGTCCGCGAAGTAGCACTTGTAGCCGGCGGAGCAGTCCGCCACGCTCTTGGCGTAGACGCCCTCCTGGTTCTTGTCGGCGGTCACCTGCACCTCGACCCACGCGAAGATCGAGTCCTTCGCCGCCACCTGGCTGCCCGCGGGCGCCTCGGTCGCGTGGCCGACCCACATGTTCGCCTGCTCGCCCGTGGTGTTCTGCAGGCCGATCTGCACGCGCGCGGGGAAGCCGCTGTTGTCGCAGGCGCTGCCCGCCAGCAGGGCGACGGCGCCGAGGAGCGCGATCGGTCCGAGGCGGACCAGCCGGGAGAGCACACGCGGAGAGGTGACACGCATTGAGGGAGCCTCCTTCATCCGTGATCCTCGCGCGGACGTGCGCGCGGATCAGCGGACGAAGGCCCCTACTTCTGGGGGCCTGCCGCGGCCGCGGGCGCCGTCCCCAGCCCGCAGCGCCCGCGCGCGCGCCAGGCCAGCCCGTCGGCGACCAGCGCGTCGAGCAGCCGCCGCGCGCGGTCCGCGTCCTCGAGGCCGCGCGCGGCGAGGCTCGCCAGCAGCGCGCGCTCCGTCACGCTTGCGCCGCCTTCGGCGTGGGCGTCGCGCAGCGCCTGCATCAGCGCGCCGCGCCACTGCCGGTCGGAGTCCTGGAAGCGGCCCTGCGCGCGCACCGGCTCCGCCACCTCGCCCGCGGCGAAGCGGGGCTGCGCCGCGCAGGTCGAGGTGATGACGCACTCGCCGCAGCGCGGGCGCGGGAGGCAGACGTGGCCACCGTAGTCCATGAGCGCGGGGTTCCAGCGCGCGCCCTGCCCGGCGGGGAACAGCCGCGCCGCCGCCGCCTCGATGTCCCGCGCCGAGGTCTCCCGTGCCGGCTGCAGGTCGCCGTACACAACCCGCCCGATCACCCGCACGATGTTCGTGTCCACCGCAGGGGCGTCGTCGCCCCAGCCGAACGTGAGCACGATCGCCGCCGTGAACGGCCCGACCCCCGGCAGCGCCAGCAGCGCCGCGAGGTCGCGCGGCAGCGCGCCCCCGTGCTGCTCGATGCAGCGGCGGGCCGTCTCGTGCAGCCCCACGGCGCGTCGAGGGTACCCGGCCCGCCCCCACACCCGGAGCACCTCCGCCCGGTCGGCGGCGGCGAGGGCGGCGAGCGTGGGGAAGGCGCGCATCCAGCGCTCGTGCACCTCCAGCACGCGCGCCATCTGCGTCTGCTGCGCGGCCACCGCCGCCACCAGCGCGGAGTACGGGTCGCCCGCCGTGCGCCACGGGAACGGCTGCTCGTGCTCGGCGTACCAGTCGAGGAGGCGCGTGCGCACCGTCGCGATCTGGCGCGCGGAGAGCGGGAACGCGGGCGGCGTCGAGGTCTTCGGGGTCACGACGCCGAGGCTACTCGCCCGGCTCCACCACGCACCAGCGCTCCAGGAACCCGGCGCGCCCGTACGACCGCGTGTCCTCGGGCACCGTCGCGTCCAGCTCGCTCAGCATCAGCGCCAGCTGCTGCCGGACATACTCGAGGTCCCCGCGCGTCCACTCCCCCGGCAGCGTCAGCTCAATGAACCGCCCCCCCTCGAGGGGGAAGCGCAGCGTGGTGGGGTCGGAGGGGGAGGTCATGACTCTCCCTCTAGTGTGCGCCTGACAGCCGCCTTCACGACACCCGCAGTGAACCGGGAGGCCAGTGCCCCGTCCTGTATCCGCCGGAGAATATCACCAGGGACTGGCTGGGCCTCCCGCAAGCTCCCGTCGGCCCGCGCGCGGTCTAGCGGATCGACCGGGTTCAGCCATGCGGCACGATAGAAGATGCAGGAGTCCCTGCTTAGAGCCGCGTAGTCAGCCGGCTGCACAACCACACAGTGCTCGCCACAGGAAGACTTGTTGTGGGTAGTGAAGTTGGCGATGGCGACCGCGGCGTCGGCAGGGTCGCTTAGGACGACTGCCAGGTGGTCACCCAGGTCCAAGCCCCAGATGGCGTCACCTGGATTCACTTCGCGTATGCACTCCGAAAGAGACGGATCGCTTCGGTCTGCGAAGCGATCTCAGCGATCTCCTCGTCGGATCTGCCGGCATCACGCAAGATCACGCCGACGTCAATCTCAATTGCGCTCCCTGATGGGTTAACCCACTCGGGGAGTTCGTGAGTGAGGTCGACAAGACGCCACCGGTCGAAATGACCGAACTTCGCGGTGACCTCGCGGAGCACGTCCATCTCGTACTCGGAGAGTTCGTCAGTCTCGGCCTGCCCCGCGGCACGGACGTCGTAACCATCCCGCGGAGTGACGTACTGGGGCCAAGGTGCGCCAGCGTCAAATCGACCCCAGGTAATGAAATCGAGAACCCGGCTCAATACCGGGCCGCGGTCCATCGAAAGTAGGCGATCGCCAGTGATGGGATAGCCGGTCTCGATCAGTGACTGGCGGTCGGCCAAATAGAGCAGCTTCATGAGCTTGATGTAGGGCATGCTGCCGCCAGCCTCCCGTAAGAGGAGGGCAGCCGCCTGCGCAGTCTTTCGCTCATTGAAGACGAACTTCATATCCGTACTGTAGTGCTAATGGACGAACGAAGTCATTAGGGAAGTGTCCCTCCCCCGTGCGATAATCTCCTCTCGGACCACGCCTCGCGCCGCTGGGTGCGTCGCGGCGAGGCGGTCGAGGGTCCCGATAAGACTGACGCACCCGCATCCGCGGGGTTCTGAGACGTGACGACTGCTTCCTCGGGCGCGGCGATGCCGCTGGCCCATGTCCTGCCGATGTCCGCCGAGGTGAACGCGGCGGGGCGCCTGAGCGTGGGCGGGTGCGATGTCCGCGAGCTGGCGGACCGCTTCGGCACGCCGCTCTACATCTACGACACGGCCACGCTCCGCGCCCAGTTGCGCGGCTACCGCGAGGCGTTCGCCGGGGCGTACCCGGACAGTGAGCTGGTCTACGCCTCCAAGGCGTTCCTGAACCGCCCCTTCGCCAAGTTCATCGCCTCCGAGGGCTTCGGGTTCGACGCCGTTTCCGCCGGGGAGATCGCCACGCTGAAGGCGGCGGGCGTGGACCTGGGCCGCGTCTACCTGCACGGCAACAACAAGACCCCCGCGGAGCTGCGCTACGCCGTGGAGCACGGCGTCGGCCGCATCGTCATCGACGGCGAGTGGGAGATCGAGCTGCTGGAGAGCATCGCGGCGGACCTCGGCCGGACGCAGCGCGTGCTGATCCGCGTCTCCCCGGGCATTGACGGGCACACGCACGAGAAGACGACCACGGGCATCCTGGACAGCAAGTTCGGCCTGCCGATCGTCACCGGGGCGGCGGAGCGCGCGATCCGCGCCATCGTCGCCGCGCCGCACCTCGAGTTCCGCGGGCTGCACATGCACCTCGGCTCCCCGATCTTCGAGATGGAGCCGTACGGTCAGGCGATCGAGGTCATGGCGGAGTTCATCGACCAGATCTGCCGCAAGCAGATCGGTGTCGAGGTGCCGGAGTTCTCGCCGGGCGGCGGCTTCGCCGTCGCCTACCGCGACGACCAGCAGGCCCCCGCGTACGAGGCGTACGCGAGCGTCATCGCCGCCACGCTCAAGCGCGAGGCGGACGCGCGCGGCTTCGCGCTGCCGCACATCACGCTGGAGCCCGGCCGCAGCATCGTCGCGCGGGCGGGCCTCGCCGTGTACACGGTGGGCGCGCGCAAGGACGTGCCGGGCATCCGCACCTACGTCAGCGTGGACGGCGGCATGGCGGACAACCCGCGCGTCGCCCTGTACGACTCGAAGTACGAGGCCGTCCTGCCGGACCGCCCGCTGGCCCCGGCGGAGGAGACCGTCACCATCGCCGGCAAGTACTGCGAGTCCGGCGACATCCTGATCAAGGACATCGCGCTGCCTCGGCTGCGCCCGGGCGAGCTGCTGGCCATGCCGGCCGCCGGCGCCTACCAGGTGGCGATGGAGTCGAACTACAACATGGCGCTGAAGCCCGCCGTGGTCATGGTGGAGGACGGCGCCGCGCGCCTGATCCGCCGCCGCCAGACCTTCGAGGACCTCGGCGCGCTGGACGTGGACGAGTAGCGATGGTCGCCGCCGCGCCGGACGGCGCGCGGAACGCGTGGGGCCTGCGGGGGCATGACGCCGCCGTGGAGGCGCTCCGCCGCGCGATCGGCTCCGGGCACCTCGCGCACGCGTTCCTGCTCGGCGGGCCGCCGGGCGTGGGCAAGACCGCGCTCGCGCGCCGCCTCGCCGCGACGCTGATCGCGCCGAGCGCGGACGACGCGACGATTCCTGACCTCGAGGCGCGGGCGGCACGTCAGATCGAGGCGGGGACGAACCCGGACATCGAGCGCATCACCATCGGCGGCATCTGCGACGAGTCCTCGCACGACCACGCCAGCGACCGCTCCACGCGCATCCGCATCTGCCAGGTGCGGCGGCTGGAGCGCGTCGCCTCGCTCGCCCCGTTCGCCGCGCCTCGGCGGGTGTTCATCATCGACACCGCGGACGACCTGCAGACGGAGGCGGCGCACGCGCTGCTGAAGACGCTGGAGGAGCCGCCGGGCGGTGCGCTGCTGATCCTCGTCGCCTCGGACGTGGACGCGCTGCTCCCCACGATCCGGTCGCGGTGCCAGGAGTTCACGCTGCGCCCGCTGCCCCACACGCACCTCGCCGCCGCGCTGGAGGAGGACGCCGCGCTGCCGCCCGAGGAGGCGGCCGCGCTCGCGCACCTCGCGCACGGCCGCTACGGCCTGGCGATGCGCATGCACGCCGACCCGACCATGGCCGTGCTGCGCGAGTCCGCCGAGGCGGAGGCCGCGCGCCTTGCCACCGGATCGCGCAACGACCGCTTCGATGTCGCCGACCGGCTGGGCAACGGCTGGTACCGCGAGCGCGAGAGCGTGCTGGCGACGATCGACCTGTGGCGCGAGTGGTGGCGCGGCGCGCTCCTCGCGGGCGCGGGCGTGGAAGGCGCGACGTCACACATCGACTGCAACGCCGAGGAGGCACTGCGCGCGCTGCGCGCGGTGCAGACGGCGCGCGAGCACCTGCTCGCCAACACCAGCGCGCAACTCGCGCTGGAGGTCATGATGCTCGACATGCCGGTGCTCCCCGCGGGCGCCGTGCGGCCGGGCGCTGGAACGGAGGATCGCGTCGCGGCGACCGCCGGCGAGTAGCGCGTCCTCGGACGGCACTCGACCGGGCTGCCCTCGGGCGGCTCCCCATGCGGGGACAGGGCGCGGCGACGTGGAACGCACATGGCTGCTACACCTGTCGCAGAGGGGCTCGTCGGCGTCCGCTTCGTGGAGGCCGGCCCGATCTCCTACTGCTCTCCCGCATCCCTCAGCCTCGGCACCGGCGACTACGTCGTCGTCCGCACCGATCGAGGCGAGCGCCTCGGATGGGTCGTCCTCGCCGCCGACCAGACGCAGGGGGCGCGCTTCGACGGCCCCGTGCGCGTGATCGACCGCCTCGCCACGGAGCGTGACGTGGCCGCGTACCGCGAGCAGCAGGCCCGCGCCACCGAGGACATCCACACCGCCCAGGCGATCGCGACGAAGCGCGATGCCCGCGTGCGCATCGCCAGCCTCGGCTACGACCTCGACGGCCGGTACGCGGACATCACCTTCGTCGCGCGCGAGCAGGACGAGGGCGAGTGGCTGCGCCGCGAGGCCGCGCGCCAGCTCGACGCCAACGTGCAGGTGGAGCAGGTGGGCGACCGCGACCGGGCGAAGGCGCTGGGCGGCCTCGGCCAGTGCGGCCGCGCGCTCTGCTGCGCGACGTGGCAGGTGGAGTTCCCCGCGATCTCGATCAAGATGGCGAAGGACCAGGGCCTCGCTCCGAACCCCTCGAAGATCTCGGGCGTCTGCGGGCGCCTGCTCTGCTGCCTCTCGTTCGAGCTCGAGGCCTACCGCGAGATCATGGGCACGCTGCCGAAGGTGGGGAAGCGCATCAGCACCCCCGTCGGCCGCGCGAAGGTGCTCTCGATCAACGCGCTCTCCGAGACGGTGCGCATGCGCATGGACGACACCGGCGAGGTGGTGGAGATGCCCGCCGCCGCCCTCCGCGAGCAGTACGGCACCGCCGTCCGCCCGCT
>JBFWQJ010000087.1:0-11039 GCA_050249515.1 Dehalococcoidia bacterium
CCGCACGCCGAGGCCGCGCTGGCGCGTCTCCAGGCCGCTGAGGCGCGCTTCCGCTCCGGCGAGGTGCAGCCGGCCACCGTCCCCGCGGGCCCGCGCCGCCGCCGGGTGCGCGGGCGTCGCCGGCTGCTGTCGTCGCGACGGCTGCAGTTCGCCGGCGTCGCGCTCCTCGGCCTCGCGATGCTCGGGCTCGGGCTCGCGAGCTGCGGCTCGTGGGGCGTGGTGGAATGACCCGGACGCCTTGACGACCGCCGAACGGGCGTTCTAGCGTCCGATCGCAGCAGCCCGCACCCCCTCGAGGTGGCGCCGTGACCGACCCCGGCCCCCGTCTCCCGGCCCGCATCGCCCACTTCGACCTGGACACGTTCTTCGTCGCGGTGGAGCGCGCCCGCAACCCGGCGCTGCGCGGCAAGCCGGTGCTGGTCGGCCGCGCCGGCCCGCGCGGCGTGGTGGCGGCCGCCTCGTACGAGTCGCGGAAGTTCGGCTGCCGCTCCGCGATGCCGATGACGCAGGCGCTGCGGCTCTGCCCGCAGGCGATCGTGGTGCCGCCGGACGGCACCGCCTACCGCACCGTCTCCGCGCGCTTCCACGAGATGCTCCGCGCGATGTCCCCGATCGTGGAGTCGGTCGGCATCGACGAGGCGTACGTGGACATGACCGGGATCGGCGACCCGGACGGCGGCGCGTATCGCGCGGCGGAGACGCTGCGCCGCGACGTGCGCGCCGAGCTCGACATCGCCGTCTCCGTCTGCATCGCCGGGTCGCGCACCACCGCCAAGGTCGGCTCCGACCGGGCGAAGCCGGACGGGCTGATCGAGGTGCCCGTGGGCGAGGACGCCGCGTTCCTCGCCCCGTTCCCCGTGCGCGAGCTGCCGATGGTCGGGCCGAAGGCGGCGGAGGCGCTGGGGCGGATGGGGGTGCGGACGATCGGCCAGCTCGCCGCGCTGGATGAGCGCTGGCTGGTGCGCGAGTTCGGGAGCGCGGGGCCGGTGCTCGCGGCGCGGGCGCGCGGGCTCGACCCGACGCCGGTGAACGGCAGCGGCCGCGTCGCCCGCTCGATCTCGCGCGAGGTCACCTTCCTGGAGGACGTGACGGACGAGGCGGAGCTGCGGCGCGTCCTCGCGCGGCACGCGGAGCGCGTGGGCGCGGATCTGCGCGAGAGCGGGAAGCGCGCGCGGACGGTGACGCTGAAGCTCCGCTGGGAGGACTTCACCACCCTCACCCGCTCGCACACCCTGGAGCGCCCCGTGCAGTCCACGGCCGCGATCGCGGAGGCCGGCCGGGCGCTCTTCGACGCCACAGTCGCCGCCGAGGGCATGCGCCCCGTGCGCCTGATCGGCCTCGGCGTGACGAACCTGGTGGAGGACGCGCTCCAGCTCGACTTCTTCGACGCCGCGGCGACCACGCCCTCCGGGACCGCCGCGCCCGCGGGCGTGCTCCGCGACGAAGAGCTGGACCGCACCATCGACGGCCTGCGGGCGCGGTTCGGGTCGGGCGTGGTGAAGCGGGGCCTGTAGCCCCGCGTACCCCGCTCGATCGGCCGGGCGCGCAGCCGCCGCTTCGGAAACGCGAAGGCCCCAAATCTCCCGGGACGTTCGGGCTCAATGTCAGGTTCTCAGACTCGAAAACCTCGATAAATCGAACAAAGGCCCGTATTTCCCTGATTGCCGGTCACTGCGATCCCGCCGACCGTGTCAGGTGTCCGGACAACAACGCTCCGCTGCGGGGGGACACATGCGCTATCGAGCCATTGGCGACACCGGTGTGACGGTATCCGAGGTCGGATTCGGCGTCTGGACGGTGTCCGCCGGGTGGTGGGGCGAGTACTCGGACGACGAGGCTGCCCGCCTGATGCACAGCGCGCTCGACCGCGGCGTGACCTTCTTCGACACGGCCGACACGTACGGCCAGGGCCGCGGCGAGACCGTCCTCGCGCACGCGTTCCCCGGCAGCGAGCGCGACAAGATCGTCATCGGCGCGAAGTTCGGCTACGACTGGCAGGCGCGCGACCTGAAGGACGCCGGCCACCGCGAGGCGCCCCACCGCTGGGACCTCGCCTTCCTCGAGGCGTCGCTGGAGGCGTCGCTGAAGCGCCTCGGCACGGATCGCATCGACTTCTACCAGATCCACAACCCGCGCATGGCGATGCTGCAGCGCGACGACATCTGGACGTTCCTGGACAAGGCGCGGGCGGCGGGCAAGGTGCTCTCCACCGGCGTCGCCCTCGGCCCGGCCATCGGCTGGGAGGAGGAGGGCCGCTACTCGATGGAGCAGCTGCCCATCGACGGCGTCCAGATGATCTACAACGCGCTGGAGCTGGACCCCGGCCGCGCGCTCATTGACGTCGCGGTGCAGACCGGCAAGTCGCTCGTCGTCCGCGTCCCGCACTCCTCCGGCATGCTGGAGGGCAAGTACACGAAGGACACGGTGTTCGATGAACACGACCACCGGCGTCACCGCCCCGCGAACTGGCTCCCGGAGGGCCTCGAGAAGATCAAGCAGCTCGAGTTCCTGACCGGCGGTCAGCGCGGCACGCTGGCGCAGGCCGCGCTCCGCTTCGTGCTGCACACGCCGAACGTGGTGTCCGCCCTGCCGAACATCTACAACATGGAGCAGATCGAGGAGTTCTGCGGCGCGAGCGACGCCACCGACCTGACGGACGCCGACGTGGCGAAGGTGAGCGAGCTCTACGACGCGAACTTCGGGCTGGAGTTCACGGCCCCGCTGAACGCGGTCGCTCCCGGCGCAGGCGGTGAGAAGCTCGGGGCCGCGCGATGACCGCCGCCCCCGTTAAGCCGAGCGAGTTGGACGCGACGACGCGCCAGCTGCTCGACCTCATGCAGGACCACTACCCGATGGTGGAGCGCCCGTACGCGGCGCTCGGCGAGCAGCTCGGCATCTCCGAGGCTGAGGTGCTGGAGCGCCTCGCGCAGGCCCGCGCTGCGGGCGTGGTGCGTCAGATCTGCGGCATCTACGACACGAAGGCGCTCGGCTACTCCTCGGCGCTGGTCGCCATGCGCGTCGCGCCGGAGCATCTGAAGCGCGCCGTGCGCGTGCTGAACGCGCACCCCGGCGTGTCCCACAACTACCGCCGCAACCACGAGTTCAACGTGTGGTTCACCGTGGCCATGCCGCCGGGTGCGGACCTGGACGCCGTGATCCAGCGTCTCCACGAGCTCACGCTCGCGGAGTCGACGCGGCCGATGCCCACGCTGCACCTGTTCAAGATCGCCGTGACCCTCGACCTGACGGGCGACCGCCCGCTCGACGCGCGCGGGACGCCGGAGTACACGGAGGAGCGCCGCCGCGACGCGAAGGCGCACTCGATCACGGACCAGGACATCGCGTACATCCGCGCCACGCAGGGCGACATGCCGGACGTGCCGGAGCCGTTCGCGGAGATGGGCAAGGCCCTCGGCATGACCGGGGCCGAGGTGATCGCGTACGGCAAGCAGATGATCGAGCGCGGGCAGCTGCGCCGCTTCGCCGGGATCATCAACCACCGCCAGGCCGGCTTCAACGCGAACGGCATGGCGGTGTGGAACGTCCCGCCGGAGCGCATCCAGGAGTTCGGGCAGTTCGTCGCCGGCTACCGCGGCGTCTCTCACTGCTACCAGCGCCCGACCTACCCGGACTGGCCCTACTCCGTCTTCTCCATGCTCCACAACACGAAGGTGACGGGCGTCGAGGAGGCCGCCGCCGCGATCTCGCGCGAGACCGGCGTGACGGACTTCCGCATCCTGTACTCCACCACGGAGTACAAGAAGATCCGCCTCCCCTACTTCATCCCCGAGTACGACCAGTGGGAAGCGCTCTGCCGTGCCGCGGCGGAGGCCACGCCCGAGGAAGCCGCCCTCAAGGAGTCCGCTTCGTGACGTCGACCGAGCAGCAGCCCACGTACCGCATCGTCCCCAGCACATTCGAGGGCGCCGCGTCCTCCGCCGCCGCACCGGCGGCGCACCCGCACCACAGCCCGCAGCACGGCGGGCACCCGCACGCGAGCAGCGACGGCCAGCCGGGCGCCTCCACGCAGCACGGGTACGGCGGCGGCCAGACGCCGCGCGGCGTGCAGAGCGTGAAGTTCTCCTTCTACCGCGTCTCCGACCGCGCCCGCCGCGCCTCGAAGAGCGAGCGCACGGACCTCGGCAAGCGCCTCACGCGGCTGCTGGAGGAGTCCGGGAAGCAGATGCTGACGCGCGTCTACTCCACGGTGGGCACGCGCGGCGACACGGACTTCCTGATCTGGCAGGCCCACGACGACCTCCGCACGATCACGGACTGGCACGCGGACCTGCTGCGCTCGCCCCTCGGCGGCGCGCTGGAGCGCCCGCATTCGTTCCTGAGCATGACCATGCGCTCGCTCTACACGAACGACCTGCACGAGGGGCTGGAGAAGCGCACGAAGATCCGCACGGACGGCGGCGTGAACCGCTACCTGTTCGTGTACCCCATGGCGAAGACCCGCGCCTGGTACGAGCTGCCCACGGCTGAGCGGCAGCGGATGATGAACGAGCACATCGAGATCGGGCACAAGTACCACGGCATCAAGATCAACACGACGTACTCGTACGGCCTGGACGACCAGGAGTTCGTGGTCGCCTTCGAGGGCGACGACCCGGGTGAGTTCCTGGCACTGGTACGAGAACTACGCGACTCCGAGGCCTCGTCCTACACGCTCTTCGACACCCCGATGTTCACGTGCCGCATGCTCGATCCGCATGAGCTCGCGGACCACATCGGCCTGACGTCGCGCTAAATCCGGATTAGTACGGGTTGCCGGGGTCTGGACGGGCGGAATACAGTGGAATCTAGCGAGCACCGCAGCGAAATGTCTAGATTCCACTCGGCGGTCCTTCGCGCGCCTCGAGTGGTGGCAAGGCTGGTCCGATGCACGTCGATGAAGCGCCCGGCGGCGCGCACAGCTCCGGGGGGAGCGGCCGTCCCACCCGCTGGGTCAGCCTGGCCCGCGCCTGCGAGTTGCTGGGCGTGAACGAGTCCACCGTCCGCCGCTGGGCCGACTCCGGTGAGATCCAGGTCTTCCGCACGCCCGGCGGCCACCGCCGCTTCGCGGAGGCCGAGCTGCTGGCGATGATCCAGGGCGGCGGCGGACGCCGCGCCGAGCGCCCCCTGTCCGACGCCGCGACCTCCCGCATCCGCCACCAGCTCCACTCCGGCACCGCCGACGAGTGGTACGGCGGCATTGAGCAGGCCGAGCGCGACACGCTCCGCCCGCTGGGCCGCCGCCTCCTCGAGATCGTCGATGACTACATCTCGCGCCGTGGCCGGCGGAACGAGCTGGAAGAGGAAGTCGGCGAGATCGGCGAGCAGTACGGGCGCGCGCTGCGCCGGCGCGGGACGCCCCTGGCGCAGGCCGTGCAGGCGTTCATCTTCTTCCGCAAGTCGCTGGACGAGACCGCCAAGCGCCTCTCCGAGCGCAACCGCCTGACGCCCGAGGACGCGGAGAAGGCGCGCGAGGCGATCGCCGGCCTCGCAGACCGCGCCCTCATCGGCCTCACCTCCGTCTACGACCCCGAGTCCCGCTAGCCCCGCGCCGCACGAAGCGAAACGAGAGCACCGCGCCGATGATCTACTACCCGATTTTCCTGGACGTGCTGGACAAGCCCGTGCTGCTGGTCGGCGGCGGGCACGTCGCGGACGAGAAGCTCGGCAAGCTCGTGGAGCACGGGGCGAAGGTGACGATCGTGGCGCCGGACCTCATCCCGCCGGTGCGCGCCTTCGTGGATCGCGGGCAGGCGGCGTGGGAGCCGCGCGAGTTCCGCGCCGGCGACACGGAGGGCTACTTCCTGGTGATGGTGGCCACCGACAACGGCGCGGTGAACCGCACCGTGGCGGACGAGGCGCGGTCGCGGAAGATCCTCGTGAACGCCGCGGACGACGCCGCGAACTGTGACTTCATCCTCCCCTCGCTCGTGCGGCGCGGCGAGATCGCGATCGCGGCCTCCACCGGCGGGACGAGCCCGGCGATGGCGCGCTGGCTGCGCGAGCGCCTGGAGGAGTTCATGTCGGACGACGTGGTCGCGCTGTCCGACCTGCTGGCGGACGTGCGCCGCGCGATCCGCGCCGGCGACCGCGAGTGCGCCGCGAAGTGCACGCGCGCGGAGACGCCGCCGCCCCTGCTCTGCAAGGAGTGCCCGAACCGCATCCCCGCCGACCGCTGGCAGGAGGCGATCGACGGCGAACTGATGGCCCTCATCAACCTGGGCGACATGGAGGGCGCGGAGAAGCGCCTGGTCGCCGCGCTCGGTCGCACCGAGCTCACCCCGTCCCCGTTCTGGCGCGAGGAAGTCACCAAGTGATCACGTTCGCCGGCATGAGCCACCACACCGCCCCGCTCGACATCCGCGAGCGCGTGGCGATCGACGCCGAGGCGCTGCCCGGCGTGCTGCAGCGCGCGAAGGAGGCCTTCGGCGCGGCGACCATGATCACCACCTGCAACCGCCTGGAGCTCTACCTCCCCGGCATCCACGAGCCGGAGGCCGCGCTTGGCTTCCTCGCCGTGGAGCTGGGCGTGGACCACGAGGTCATCCAGCGCCACTTCCACGTGGCCTACGGCACGGACGCCGTGCGTCACCTGTACGGCGTCGCCTCCGGCATCGACTCCATGGTCCTCGGCGAGACCGAGGTGCTGGGGCAGGTGCGGTCGGCGTTCTCCTCCACGGTGGCGGCCGGCGCGGACAACGCGATGCTGTCGCGGCTCTTCCACACGGCCATCCGCACGGGCCGCCGCGCGCGCAACGAGACCGCGATCGGCGAGCGTTCCGTCTCCGTGTCCTCGATCGCCGCGCAGCGTGCGCGCGACCTGTTCCCCAACCTCGCGCAGGCCTCCGTGCTGATGGTCGGCGCGGGCGAGGCGGGCCGGCTGGCGGCGGAGGCCATCGTCGCCTACGGCGCCGAGCGGATCACCGTCGCCAACCGCACCTTCGGGCGCGCGCAGGCGCTGGCTGACGCGCTGGGCGGCCAGGCGATCCCGTTCGCGACCGCGGCGGAGGCGCTGCGCACCGCGGACATCGTGATCGCCGCCTCCGGCTCCCCGGAAGCGCTGTTCGAGGACGCCGCCGTGAGCGAGGCCGTGTCGCACCGCGACGGCCTGCCGCTGCTGATCATCGACATCGGCGTGCCGCGTGACTTCCACCCCACGGTGCGGTCGATCCCGGGTGTGTCCTACCACGACCTGGACGACCTGCAGGAGATCGCCGCGCGCAACACGGAGGCCCGCGCCAGCGAGGTCGCCGCGGTCCAGACGATCGTGGACGACGAGACGGCGAAGTTCGCGGAATGGTGGAGCCAGCTCCAGATCGTCCCGACGATCGCCGCGATCACGGACCGCGCCGAGGAGGTCCGCCGCGCCGAGATCGCGAAGACGATGCGCCGCCTGAAGCTCGACGAGGCCGACCGCGCGCACGTGGAGCAGCTCACGGACGTGCTGACGCGCGCGCTGGTGAAGCAGCTCCTCCACGCGCCCATCGCGACGCTGCGCGAACGCGGCGATCAGGACACCTATCTCACGACCGTGCGGACGCTGTTCCGGCTGGACGAGCCCGTCGACGTCGAGGAAGCATGACGGCATCGACCACTACGCTGCGCTGCGCCACGCGCGGCTCCGCGCTCGCCCTCGCGCAGGTCACGCTCGCGACGACCGCCCTGCAGGCGGTCGATTCGCGCGTGGACGTGCCGGTGATGGAGATCACCACGCAGGGCGACCGTGACCGCGTGACGCCGCTGACGCAGCTCGGCGGACAGGGCGTCTTCGCCGCCGCCGTGCGCGAGGCAGTGCTGGCGGGCCGCGCGGACATCGCCGTGCACTCGCTGAAGGACGTGCCCACCACCCCGGTCGACGGACTGACGATCGCCGCGATCCTGGAGCGGGCCGACCCGCGCGACGCGTTCGTCGGCGCCGGGGGGCGGCGGCTTGCCGCACTGCCCGCCGGGGCGCGCATCGGCACCAGCGCGAGCCGGCGCATCGCGATGATCCGCGCGATCCGCCCGGACCTCGTGCCCGTCGAGATCCGCGGCAACGTGGACACGCGCCTTGCGAAGCTCGCGGCGGGCGACTACGACGGCATCCTGCTCGCCGCAGCGGGGCTCACCCGCCTCGGCCGTATCGGCGAGGCCACCCAGGTCTTCGAGGCACGCGAGTTCCTGCCGTCCCCCGGGCAGGGGGCGATCGCGATCGAGTGCCGCACGGACGACACCGCGACGCGCGAGATCCTCGCGCGGATCGACCACGCCGCGACCCGCGCGGCGGTCACCGCGGAGCGCGGCGTGCTCGCCGCGCTGGGCGCGGGCTGCAACCTCGCCGTGGGCGCCTACGCGGAACTGGACGGCGAACTGCTGACGCTCCGCGCCATGCTCGGCGGGGACGTCGAGGGCGAGTCGCCCGTGTTCGGCGACGCCGCCGGACGCCCGGACGACGCCGACCGCCTCGGCCGCGGCCTCGGCGAACGACTGCGCGAGGGCTACGAGAGCACGGGAGGCACGCGCCTTGGCTAACGAGACGTCCCGTCCGGCGGGACACGTCTGGCTCGTGGGCGCCGGCCCCGGCCACCCCGGCTACATCACCGTCGCCGGCCTCGCCGCGCTGAAGCGCGCGGAGGTCGTGGTCTACGACCGGCTGGGCACGGCGGCGCTGATGGAGGAGTGCGCGGACGGCGCGCTGCTCATCGACGCCGGCAAGGCCGCGGACAACCACACGCTGACGCAGGACGAGATCAACGCGCTGCTGGTGGAGCACGGCCGCGCCGGCAAGCGCGTGGTGCGGCTGAAGGGCGGCGACCCGTACGTCTTCGGACGCGGCGGCGAGGAAGCCGCGGCGCTCGCGGACGCCGGCGTCCCCTGCACCGTCATCCCGGGCATCACCTCCGCCATCGGCGGCGTGGCCGCCGGCGGCATCCCCGTCACGCACCGCGCGGTCGCCACCTCGTTCGCCGTGATCACGGGGCACGAGGACCCCACGAAGCCGGAGCAGGGCGTCCACTGGGAGCGCCTCGCCACCGCCGTGGACACGCTGGTCATCCTGATGGGCGTCGGTCGGCTGGACGGCATCGCCCGCGCGTTGATCGAGGGCGGCCGCGCCGCCTCGACGCCCGCGGCGCTGGTGCAGGAGGCGAGCACGCCACGCCAGCGCGTGGCGACCGGCACGCTGGAGACCATCGCGGAGGTCGCGCGCGCGGCCGGCATCCAGGCCCCGGCGCTCTTCGTTGTCGGCGACGTCGCCGGCCTGCAGCCGATGCTCGACCCGCGCCGCCTCGCGCCGCTCGCGGGGAAGCGCGTGCTGGTGACGCGCACGCGGGCACAGTCCTCGGCGCTCGTCGACGTGCTGCGCGCGGAGGGCGCGTGGCCCGTGGTGCTGCCGGCGATCGAGCTGGAGCGTCGCGTCGACGCGGCGGAGGCCGTGGCCGTGCGCGAGCGCCTGGAGGCGCACGAGTACTGCTGGACCGTCTTCACCTCCGCCAACGCCGTGGACGCGTTCCTCGACGTGCTCTGGGAGGCGGGCGGCGACATCCGTTCACTGAACGGCTGCAACATCGCCGCGATCGGCCCGGGGACGCAGCGCGCGCTGGAGTCCCGTGGCATACGCGCCGACATCGTCGCCGTGGACGCCGTGGGCGAGGGCCTGCTGCAGAAGCTCGTCGGCGCCGGGAACATCGACGCGAAGCGCGTGCTGCTCCCCCGCGCCGAGGGCGCGCGCGACGTGCTGCCGGAGGGCCTGCGCGCGGGCGGCGCGACCGTGGACGAGTTGACGCTGTACCTCGCCGCGCCGCCGGCGGAGGCGCCCCCGGAGGCGCTGGCGGCCGTGCGCAATGGTGAGATCGACGTGGTGACGTTCACCTCGTCGTCCACGGTGAAGAACCTCGCGACGCTGCTCGGCGGCGACCTCTCCGCGCTCTCCGGCGCGACGGTCGTCTGCATCGGGCCGATCGTCGCGGAGACGGCGCGCGAGCTGGGGCTGCCGCCCCACGTCGTCGCCGAGGATCACACGATCGAGGGGATGGTGGCCGCGCTCCGGGCGTACGTACACTCCACCTCGGACGCCGCACGGGGCCAGTAGGGAGGCCGGTCATGGTCGCGATCACCCGCACGGGCAAGTTCACGCGCACGCGCCGCACCCGGCGCACGGAGACGCTCCGGTCGCTGGTCCGCGAGACGCGCCTCGACCCGGCGCAGTTCATCTACCCGATGTTCGTGACGCACGGCGTCGACGTCCGCACGCCGATCGACTCGATGCCCGGGCAGTACCAGCTCTCGATCGACCAGCTGGAGCGCGAGGCGCGCGAGCTGCGCGAGGTCGGCGTGCGCGCCGTGCTGCTGTTCGGCCTGCCGGCCGACAAGGACCCGGAGGGCACGGAGGCGTACGCGGCGGACGGCATCGTCCAGCAGGCGGTGCGCGAGCTGAAGCGCGTCGACCCCGACCTCGTGGTGGTCGTGGACGTGTGCCTCTGCGAGTACACCGACCACGGCCACTGCGGCCTGCTCACCCCCACCGGCGAGGTGGACAACGACCCGTCGCTCGCGCTGCTGTCGCGGATGGCCGTGACGTGCGCGGAGGCCGGCGCGGACGTCATCGCGCCGTCCGACATGATGGACGGCCGCGTCGGCGCGATCCGCGAGGCGCTGGACGAGGCGGGCTTCGAAAGCCTGCCGATCATGGCCTACAGCGCGAAGTACGCCTCCGGCTTCTACGGCCCGTTCCGCGAGGCTGCCGGCTCCACGCCGCAGTTCGGCGACCGCCGCGGCTACCAGATGGACCCGGCGAACGCCCGCGAGGCGCGCCGCGAGGTGGCCGCGGATACGGAGGAGTGGGCGGACATCACCATGGTGAAGCCCGCCCTCGCCTACCTGGACATCATCCGCGACGTGCGCGACCACACCGACCTGCCGCTGGCCGCGTACAACGTCTCCGGCGAGTACGCGATGGTGAAGGCCGCCGCCGGCAACAACTGGATCGAGGAGCGCCGCATCGTCCTCGAGATCCTGACCGCGATCGCGCGCGCGGGCGCCTCGATCATCATCACCTACCACGC
>JBFWQJ010000088.1:0-11031 GCA_050249515.1 Dehalococcoidia bacterium
CGCCACGGTCACCTTCGCGTTCTCGAGCGCGACCTCCGAGGTGCGGAGCGTGGACTGCGCCGTGGAGAGGTCGGCGGGCGACGGGTTGAGGAGCTGCTTCAGTCGCGCCTCGGCGGCGGCGAGCGCGGCCTCGGCGGCGGCGACGTCCGCCGCGCGGGGGCCGTCCAGCATCAGCTGGAGGCGCGCCTGCGCCGAGGCGAGCGCGGCCTGCGCCTGCTGCAGCTGCGCGGGCAGCGTCCCCTGGTCCAGCGTCGCGAGCACGTCGCCGGGGCGGACCGCCTGCCCCACCTCGACGTTGATCGAGGCGAGCTGTCCCGCGAGCCGCGGGGCCAGGCTCACCTGCTGCGTGGCCTGGATCGACCCGGAGTACGTGAGGACGGTGCGGATCGCGCCGGTCTTCGCGGCCGTCACCTGCACCGGGACGGGCGCGCCCCCGGTGGTGGCGGGCGCCTTCGGCGCGGTGGCGCCCTGGAAGAGGGTGTACCCGCCGATGGCGACCCCGAGGACGACGACCAGCGCGAGGCCAAGCCGGAGCGGGCGACTGCCCATCAACGCGTTCACCGCTGCCTCCATCACGCTCGGGCGCCTGTCCGGCGTCGAATGCGGGCCAAGATACCGGATCAACCGGTCAGGCGCTTCCTCGCAGACACAGTCCATTAGCGCGCGGGCCCATCGCAAGGATGTTAAGAAAGTGCTGGTTTGGCGCTTCGGGAGCCCCCAAGCCGGACGTGTGATTGAATGGGCCGCGGCGTCCCCGGACGGGCGCCTGGTGAGGGCGTCTGCATGGATCTGGTCCAGCTGAGTGTGCTCGGCGTCTCGGCGGCGCTCGCGGGCGCCGTCAACGCTGTCGCCGGCGGCGGCACGCTCATCACGTTCCCCGCGCTCATCGCCGCCGGTCTCCCGGCGAAGGTCGCGAACATGACGAGCACGGTCGCGATCTGGCCCGGCACCATCGGCGGCTCGCTCGCCTACCGCGCCGAGCTCGCGGACCGGAAGACGCGCCTGAAGCGCCTCGGCATCCCGAGCGTGGCCGGCGGCCTTCTGGGCGCGGTGCTGCTCCGCCTGTCCTCCGACCGCGTGTTCGATGCGCTCGTGCCGTTCCTCATCATCTTCGCCAGCCTCGTGCTCGCCGCGAACACGCCGCTCGCCCGGCTGGCCGTGCGGCACGGCCTGGCCTCCCGGCATGAGGAGCACCTGCCGTTCTCCATGTACTTCTCGATGTTCGTGGTGGGCATCTACGGCGGCTACTTCGGGGCCGGCCTGGGCATCCTGATGCTCGCGGGCATCAGCATCTTCGCCCCCGACGACCTGCAGCACGCGAACGCGGTCAAGGGCCTGCTGGGGATGATCATCAACTTCACCGCGATCGTGGTGTTCACGCTCTCCGGGCAGGTGCAGTGGGTGCCGGCCGCCGTCATGGCCGTCTGCGCGATCCTCGGCGGGTACGGGGGCGTCGCGGTCGCGCGGCGTCTGAACGCGAACCGGCTGCGCGCGGTGATCGTTGCGTGGGGCCTCTTCACCGGCACGTACCTGCTGCTGACCTAGCTCGCCGTTTCCTCGCCCCGCCGCCCCGAGGTGCCGCCGCTATGATGCGGGGGCGCGGGCGTCCGGACGCCCGGGGGAGGGTGACGGCATGGCCGGTGACGCCGAGCAGCTCGACAGCGAGCAGCTCCTCTACATGTACCGCAGGATGGTGACGATCCGGGAGTTCGAGGAGGCCGCGGGCCGCCTTGCGGAGCAGGCGCGCATCCCCGGCGCGGTCCACCTGTACGCCGGCGAGGAGGCGGTCGCCGTCGGCGTCTGCACCGCGCTCGAGCCGACGGACGCGATCACGAGCACGCACCGCGGACACGGCCACTGCATCGCCAAGGGCGGCGACGTGAAGCAGATGTTCGCCGAGCTGCTGGGCAAGGCCACCGGCTACAACCACGGCAAGGGCGGCTCCATGCACATCGCCGATGTCGACATCGGCATCCTCGGCGCGAACGGGATCGTGGGTGGCGGCCCGCCGATCGCGATCGGCGCGGCCTTCGCGGCGAAGTACCAGAGGAACGGCGGCGTCGCCGTCTGCTTCTCGGGCGACGGCTCCACGAACGAGGGCACCTGGCACGAGGCGATGAACATGGCGGCGCTGATGAAGCTCCCCGCGATCTTCGTCATCGAGAACAACCACTGGGGCGAGTACACCCGGCAGGAGGCGCAGGGCGCGATCCCGCGCCTCGCCGACCGCGCGGCCTCGTACGGCATGCCCGGCGTGCACGTGGACGGGCAGGACGTGGTCGCCGTGAACGCCGCCGCACGCGAGGCGGTGGAGCGCGCGCGGCGCGGCGACGGCCCCTCGCTCATCGAGTGCGACACGTACCGCTTCTACAACCACACCGGCATGTCCGAAGGCGACCCCCGCCCGCGCGAGGAGCGCGAGCAGTGGCGCGCGCGCGACCCGCTGACGATCCTGCGCGGCGTGCTGGAGCAGCGCGCGATCCTCAGCGGCGCGGGCGCGGACCGCGTGGTGGAGGACGTGCGCCGGGAGATCGAGGAAGCCGTGGCCTTCGCGGAGTCCTCGCCCGAGCCGAGCCCCGCCGACCTGCTCACCGACGTCTACACCGTCTAGCCGCGCCCCGAAGGAGCACCGACATGACCACCGCAGCCCCCACCGGCACGCGAGAGCTCAGCTACCTCCGCGCGATCAACGAGGCGATCACGCAGGAGATGGAGCGCGACCAGCGCGTCTTCGTCGCGGGCATCGACCTCGCCGCGCGCGGGGATGTCTTCGGCACGACGGCCGGCATCCTGCCGAAGTTCGGGCCGGAGCGGATCATCGACACGCCGATCTCGGAGAACGCGATCACGGGGCTGGCGATCGGCGCCGCCTCGCGCGGGCTGCGCCCTGTGATCTCGTTGATGTTCATGGACTTCATCGGCGTGTGCTTCGACCAGATCCTGAACCAGATGGCGAAGATGAAGTACATGTTCGGCGGCAAGGTGCAGCTCCCGCTCACCGTGCTGGTGAACGCCGGCGCCGGGTCGAGCATGGCGGCACAGCACTCCCAGAGCCTGGAGGCGCTGCTCTGCCACATCCCCGGCCTGAAGGTCGTGATGCCGAGCATGGCGGATGACGCGAAGGGGCTGATGACCGCCGCCATGCGCGACGACAACCCGGTGTTCGTCGTCCTGCACAAGCGCTGCGCCCGCCTCGCTACGGCGGTGCCGGAGGGCGAGCATGTCGTCCCGCTGGGGCAGGCGCGCGTGGTGCGCGAGGGACGCGACGCCACCGTGATCGCGACGGCGTACATGGTGCACGAGGCGCTCCGCGCCGCCGAGCGCCTGTCCGAGCGCGGCATCGAGATCGAGATCGTCGACCCGCGCTCGCTCTCGCCGCTCGACTCCGAGACGCTGGTCGCGTCCGTCCAGAAGACGCACCGCGTGCTCACCGTCCACGAGGCCGTGGAGTTCGGTGGGTTCGGCGGCGAGATCACCGCGCAGGTCACGCACCGCGCCTTCGACTACCTCGACGCCCCACCGATGCGACTGGGCGCGCCCTTCAGCCCGGTGCCGTACAGCCCGGTGCTTGAGCGCGAGTGGCTGGTCAACGCCGACAAGATCCACGACTCCGTCGTCTCACTGGTGGAGGGATAGCGCATGGCCCGTCCGATCCACCTCCCGAAGATCGGCATGACGATGGAAGAGGGCACGGTCGCCCGCTGGCTCGTCGCGGAGGGCGCGCCGGTCACGTCGGGCCAGCCGCTCTTCGAGCTGGAGACGGCGAAGGCGATCGTGGAGGTGGAAGCGGACGGCGACGGCACGCTGCGCCAGCTCGTCCCCGCCGGCACCACGCTGGAGCCCGGCCGCGTCGTCGGCGCGCTGCTCGCCCCCGGGGAGTCCGAGGTCCCCGCGGAGATCCTCGCGCAGGTGCCGGGCGCCACGACGACGGCCGCGTCGCCCGCAGCGGAGGCGCCCCCCGTCACCACGCCGCCGGCGCCCGGCGACCCGAGCGGCCGCGCCCCCGCCAGCCCGGCCGCGCGCCGTCTCGCCCGCGAGCTCGGCGTGGACATCGACCGCGTCGCGGGCAGCGGCCCGGGCGGCCGCATCGTCGAGGCTGACGTGCGCGCCGTCGCCGAGGCGGCCGTCGTCGCGACGCCCGCGCACCCCGCTCCCGTCCCGGCTGCCGTGCCCGCTGCCGCCGCGACCTCCGGCGGCACGCGCGAGGCGTACTCGGGCCGCCGCCGGATCATCGGCGAGCGCATGCACGAGAGCCTCGCGTCCATGGCGCAGCTCACGCTCTCCTCGGAGACGCGCGTGGACGCGGCGATGGAGATGCTGCACGGGCTGAACCGCGAGTGGCGCACCGAGCGGGTGGTGGTCACGCTGCCGGCGCTGATCGTGCGCGCCTGCGCGCTCGCGCTGCGTGAGCACCCCCGCCTGAACGCACGCCTGGACGCCGCGTCCGGTGAGATCGTCGCCGAGGAAGCCGTCCACGTGGGCCTCGCCGTGGACGAGGAGGCGGGGCTCGTCGTGCCCGTCGTCCGCGACGCCGACCGGCGCTCGCTGCAGGAGGTCGCCCGCACCGTCGCGGACCTCGTGGAGCGGGTGAAGACGCGACGCGTCACGCCGGACGAGTTGAGCGGCGGAACGTTCACCGTGACGGCGCTGGACGGCAGCGTGGTGGACGCGTTCACGCCCGTGATCAACCCGCCGCAGGCCGGCATCCTCGGCGTCGGGCGGGTGCGGGAGGTGGCGGTGATCGAGGACGGCGCGGTGCGCGCCGGGCGCGTGACCACGCTCAGCCTCACGTTCGACCACCGCGTGCTGGACGGGGCGCCGGCGGCCCGCTTCCTCGCCCGCGTCGCGGAGCTCCTCGCGCGGCCGTACCTGTTGATGTAGCGGGCGTCGCGCAGGCGTGGCGGAGGCATCGCAGGCGGTGTGGAGCGTGCCTCGAACCAAAATCGTGATTGGGCCGCGTCCATATACTCCGAACGCTTGATAGCCCGCGCGCAGGGCCCCGCGCCCCGCGCGCACCGTGCCCGCCCAGCCCTGAAGAGGCCCGGCCAATCCTGGAGGTTGCGATGGCCAAGACCAGCAAGATGAAGGTCGCGTTCGTCGGCGCGGGATACACCAACGCCACGCGCAAGCTCGAGCGCCCCGAGACCGAGATCGCGATCGAGGCGGCGAAGATGGCGATCGCCGACGCGGGGATCGACCCCGCGCTGGTGGACGGCATCAACGTCCAGGTGCACCACTACCCGCCCCCCGACACCCCCACGATCGCCAAGGGCGCCGGCATGACCAACGTCCGCTGGAACCGCGATGGCGGCCTGGGGATCCTGCCCGCCGGTATCGCCGCGGACGCGATCGACAACGGCGAGGCGAACGTCATCCTCGTGATCAAGGTCATGAACACGATCGCCCCGGTGTCCACGCCGCAGATCGACCCGACCTCCGGCGGCGTCGCCGGCCCGACCCAGTTCGAGGTCCCGTACGGCCTCGGCTACTCCATGCAGCGCGTGGGCCTGATGGCGCGCGCGTACATGAATCGCTACGGCATCACGCGCGAGCAGCTCGCCTGGGTGCCGATCACGGAGCGCGAGCACGCGCTGATGAACCCGTGGGCCGTCATGAAGAACCCTCTGAACATGGAGGACTACATGAACGCCCGCTGGATCGCGGAGCCGGTGTGCCTCTTCGACTGTGACATGCCCGTGAACGGCGCCTTCGCCTTCCTCCTCGCGCGCGAGGACATCGCGAAGGACCTGAAGTGGAAGCCGGTCTACCTGAAGTCGTGGGCGGGCAACAAGGCGAACGTCGGCCTGCAGGACCACCTGTGGGCCGAGCAGCTCAGCGGCGTCTCCCCGATCGCCGAGGAGATCTACCGCGACGCCGGGCTGTCGCCGCAGGACATGGACCTCTGGTTCATGTACGACGGCTTCTCCTTCTTCGTCCCGATGTGGATGGAGAACCTGGGCCTGGTGCCGCGAGGCGAGGCCGGGAACTACGTCCAGGGCGGCACGAACATCCGCTTCGACGGCCGACACCCGCTGAACACCCACGGCGGCCAGCTGTCCGAGGGCCGTCTGCACGGCCACGGGCACGTGCTGGAGGCGATCCAGCAGCTCCGCGGCAACGCGGGGCCGCGTCAGTCGCAGTACAACAACACCGCCATCATCTCCTCGGTGTTCCCGAACACCGGGGCGGCCGGCATCCTCAGCGTCGAGTAGCCGAGAGCCCGGAGGACAACGCCATGACGTCGGGAAACAGCGTCCCCAACATCCAGACGACCGAGGGCCAGGCCCAGCTGAAGGCGATGGGCATCAAGCCCGTCCCCGTGCCGGACGAGGTCACCCAGGCGTACTGGGACGGCGCGAAGCAGCACAAGCTCGTGCTCCAGTACTGCAACGCCTGCTCCGACTACCAGCACCCGCCGCACAGCGTGTGCCGGGTGTGCGGGGGCTCGGACCTCGCGTCGAAGGAGGTCAGCGGCAAGGGGACGATCTATTCGTTCATCATCGACCGCCGCCTGATGACGCCCGGCTTCGACGAGCCGTACGCCGTGATCCAGGTGAACCCGGTGGAGGCGAAGCGCGACACCGTCCGCATCACCACCAACATGCGCGACTGCGGCCTCGAGGACATCAAGATGGGCATGCCCGTCGAGGTGGTCTTCGAGGAGGTCAAGGACGGCGTCGTCCTGCCGCAGTTCCGTCCCGCGAAGTAGCGCCTCGCACCGATCGCACGCCGTGAAGACCCGCCGCAAGGCGGGTCTTCCGTTTCCCCCGCGCCCCACCGGACGTCCCGGACACCGCGTGACCCATAGGGCGTGCGCACCAGACCCCCGCGCGCGTACGATGCCCGCGATGATCCACGCCGTCCTGCACCTCGCCTGTTCGACCGGCCGGCGCGTCGGCCCGCGGCCGCTGGCGCTGCTCGCCGCGCTGGTGCTGCTCGCGCCCTCCGCGGTGCGCCTCGCGGGGCCGGACGGAGCCGGCTGGATCGCGGGACACGGGCACATCTACCTCTCCGCCGAGGCCGCCGCCCACTCGCACAGCCACCCGTGGGACGGCTCGTCGCACACGAGTACCCCGCCCTCATCCGCCGGCACCGCGACCTCCGAGGTCGCGCCCGGCGTCCTCTTCACGCTCGGCGAGCTCGACCTCGCCGGTGCGCTGGCGATGATCGCCCTGCCGGTCTTCGGCCTCCTGCTGGCGGTCGGCTGGCGCTCGGAGGCGATCACCCTGCCCGTCGCGCTGGGTACCGGCCGGCGGGCCCGTCCGCTGGTCCCTCCCCCGCAGCCCTAGCGCCGCGCGGCCCGCGGGCCGCGTCCAGCGCCCGAACTGCGACCATCGGAGGAACTGTTATGTCTCTTACTGCCATCCTGCCCCGAACCCGTGTGCTCCACCGCACCCTCGCCGCCGCCGCGATCGCCCTGCTGGCAGCCGCGCTCGTGCTGCCCTCGACGGCGTCCGCCCACGAGCGGCGCACCGTGGGCGGGTACGACTTCGTGATCGGCTTCTTCGTGGAGCCCGCGCTGGAGGGCGAGAAGAACGGCCTCGACCTGCGGATCTCGAAGGACGGCAAGCCCGTCGAGGGCGCCGACAAGACGCTGAAGTTCGACGTCACCCACGTGCAGAGCGAGGCGACGAGGAGCTTCCCGATCCGCGGCGTCTTCGGCACGCCCGGCCGGTACACCGCCGACTTCGTGCCGACGCTGCCGGGGCAGTACCGCTTCAAGATCAGCGGCAACATCAACGGCACGGCGATCGACGCCACGTTCGAGTCCGGCCCCGGCACCTTCAGCAACATCGAGCCCGTGAAGGACCTGATGTTCCCCGTGGCGGCGGCGCAGCCGCGTGAGCTCGAGGGCGCCCTGCGCGGCGCGAGCGAGGACGCGGCGGCCGCGCTCGCGGCGGCCAGCACGGCGCGCACGCTGGCGCTCGGCGGCATCGTCGTCGGCATCGCCGGCCTCGGTGTCGGCGCGGCCGGCTTCATGGCCGCCCGCCGTCCGCGCGCCTAGCGAGGCCGAGGGGTGGACGGGCGGCCCGCGTTGCCGGTGTCCCGCTCGTCCGCCTCGGCGGATACTCCTCGCATGACCCCCTCGCGCGGCTCCCTGCCCCGGCACGTCCCCCGCGGTCACGTGATGCTGGCCGCGCTGCTCGCGCTCACCTGCGCGCTGGCGCTGCTCGCCGCGCCCGCCGAGGTGCGCGCCCACGCGAACATCGACCGCGCCGAGCCGGCGCCGGACAGCACGCTCCCCAGCGCCCCGGCCGCCGTGCGCATCTGGTTCACCGAGCCGGTCGCCGCGAACGCCTCCGCGATCGAGGTCCTCGACGTCTCCGGTCGGCGGGTCGATGCCGGCGACAGCCGCGTGGACCTGGGCAACCCGTCGCTGATGGTCGTCTCGCTGGGCGTGCTGCCGACCGGTACCTACACCGTGGCGTGGCGGAACACCTCGACGGTGGACGGCCACCCGCTGCGCGGCACGTACGCGTTCAGTGTCGGGGTCGCGCCGCCCGCCGGGCCCGGCGCCGCCGCCGCCGCGACGAGCGAGGTCTCACCGCTCGACCCGCTCGCCCGCTGGGCGGTGTTCGGCGGGCTGTTCGTCGCGCTGGGCGTCCAGTGGTTCGCGCTCGCGATCCTCGCGCCGGTGCTCGCCGCACGGGACGTCCGAGTAGGCACGGTGACGGTCGACCGCCGGATCACGGGGGGCGCGCTCGCCGTGCTGGCTGCCGGGATGCTCGTCCACCTGTTGCTCCAGCCGCAGGGCGACGGCGGTCTCGCGGGCGTCGTCGCCGGCACGCGCTGGGGGCAGATGTGGGCGCTGCGCGCCGCGCTCGCGGGCGTCGCGGCGCTGCTCTGGTGGCGCGCGCCGCGAGGCCCCCGCACCGACCTCGTTGTCCTCGCGCTGCTGTCCGGCGCGGCCGTGACGCTGTCCTTCGCGAGCCATGCCGCCGCGACGCGCGGGCTCGTCGTCACCGCCGTGGCGAACGACGTGGTGCACACGCTGACCTCGGCGCTCTGGGTGGGCGGGCTCGTGGGCCTGCTGGCCGTCGTCCGCGCCTCGCGCGGCCTCGCACCGGAGCGTCGAGGCGCGCTGGTGCGTGCCGTCGCCCGGCGCTTCTCCCCGTTCGCGCTCATCATCACCGCCGCCCTGCTGATCACCGGCACCTACGCCACGTGGCTGCAGGTCGCCGCCTGGGCCGCGCTGGACACGACGTACGGCTGGGCGGTGATCGCGAAGGTCGCGCTGTTCGCCGGCCTGGTGCTGCTCGCCGCGCTCAACCTGCTGTGGGTGACGCGCCGCCTGGCTGATGCGCGCGTGCCGCGGACGCTGGCGCTCAGCGTCGGCGGCGAGGTTGTGCTCGTGCTGGCCGCGCTGCTCGCGGCGGGCGTGCTGACGAGCAACGAGCCGGCACGCGAGGCGTACGGGAGCGGCGCGCGGGTCGCCACGGCGACCTCGGGGACGATGTCCGCGCGCATCGCCGTCTCCCCCGGGAACATCGGCACGAACCGCATCGAGGTGCGCGTGGAGGATCGCGGGCGGCCGCTCGCGGAGGGGCCCACGACCAGCGTCACGCTGCTCGTGAAGTTCGCCGGCGCTGACCTCGGCTCGCGCGAGGTGGCGCTGACCCGCGACGCGTCCGGCGCGTTCGTCGCGGAGCGCGTCGTGCTGAGCCTCGTCGGCCCGTGGCAGTTCGAGGTGGGTGTCAGCGCGCCCGGTTCGTTCGACGCGCAGGCCGCTGCGCGGATCGAGGTCGCCCCGGCCGGAGTGCAGGGCATCGCGCTCCCGGCGGAGTCCAGCGCGCTGCTGGCGGCGGGCTGGCAGGTGGTCGTGCTCGCGCTCGTCGTCCTCGTCGTCTCGGAGGCGTCGTGGAAGGGCACGCGCACGGCGCGCACCGCGAACTGGACGGGGACGGCGCTGGTGGTCGCGGGGATCATGATGGTCTACGGCGTGGGCCACTTCCACGCCGGCCCGGAGCAGGCCGTGGGCGGCCGCGCGAACCCGATCCTCCCGACCGACGAGTCCGTGGCGATGGGCCGGGAGATCTACCAGGCGCGCTGCGTCTCGTGCCACGGCACAGGCGGCGAGGGCGACGGGCCGCAGGCCGCCTCGCTCAACCCTCCGCCGGCGCGGCTCACGCTGCACGTCCCGCTGCACGGCGACGGAGACATCTACGCGTTCATCGCGGAGGGGCTCCCCGGCACGGCGATGCCCGCGTGGCGCGACACGCTGACCGAGGACCAGATCTGGCACCTGGTGAACTACCTGCGGACGCTGAAGCCTCCCGCCCAGTAGCCGCGCGGCCTACACGCGGATCACGATCTTGCCGAAGTGCTCCTGCGACGCCATGTGCTGGTAGGCGGCCACGGCCTCCTCGAACGGGAAGACGCGGTCCACCACCGGGTGCAGCTGTCCCAGCGTGATCGCGCGGTTCATGTCCTCGAACATGCGCCGGCTGCCCACGTAGATGCGCGTCGCGAGGACGTGGCGCGCGACCAGCGGCACGCCCGCCCCCGCCCCGTCCCGCGCCAGCCCGCCGATGATCACGATCGAGCCACCCACGCGCACGCAGGCGTTGGACTTCGCGAAGGTGCCCTCGCCGCCGACCTCCAGCACCAGGTCCGCGCCGCGCCCGTCCGTCAGGTCCAGCACCGCGCGGTCCCAGTCCGGCTGGGCGCGATAGTTCACCGTCTCGTCCGCGCCAAGGTCCCGCGCGCGCTGGAGCTTCTCGTCGCTGCTGGAGGTGATGATCGTCCGCAGCCCCGCCATGCGCGCGAGCTGCAGGCCGGCGACGGAGACGCCACCGGTGCCCAGGAACACCACCGTTTGCCCCGGGCGCAGCCGCGCCGCCTCGAAGATCGCGTTCCACGCGGTAAGCGCCGCGCACGGCAGCGTGGCGGCCTCCTCGTCGCTCAGGTGCGCCGGCGTCGCGACGACGGCGCGCTCCGGCAGCGCGACCAGCTGCGCGAGCATCCCGTCGCGCGTGCCGCCGCCCAGCGCCTCCGCCGTGTACTCCGGCTGCACGTCGCCATCCACCCAGT
>JBFWQJ010000089.1:0-11004 GCA_050249515.1 Dehalococcoidia bacterium
GGCGTCATCGCCCTGGTCGATCACCTTGATGGTGTCGTCCGCGCCGACGCACGCCAGCGTGATCTGCAGGCCGCCTGTGCCCCAGCCGCGCGCGATCGGCATCTCGCGCGACCCGAAGGGGACCTGGTGGCCGGGGATCGCCACCGCCTTCAGGATCGCGCGCCGGATCTCGCGCTTCGCCATGTCGTCCAGGAAGCCGAACGTGTAGCCCTCGAACGACGCGCCACGCTCCTCGATGAGCGCTCGCACTCCTGTCGCGCTAGCCACGGCGGGCCGCCGCGACCAGCTCGCGTACCTTGCTCGTGCGCTGCACGGAGGCCACGAAGTCCACGTAGTGCGGGAGCTTCAGGTGCTCCACGAACCCCATCGCCTCGATCGAGTCGATGTGGTACATGACGTACTCCTCGTCCTCGATCATCGATCCGGACTTCATCGTCTTCTTGAGCGAGCCGTCCAGGATGCTCATGGAGATCGCCTTGCGCTCGTTGCGGCCGATGACCACGCCGTACGAGACGGCGTACTCCGGCTGCTCGCCGGGCGCGTGCTCGTGGTCCTCGGTCCCGTCGTGCGTGTGGGTCGCGCCCTCGTCGCCGCCGACCACCTGGTAGCACTCCGTCACCGGCACCCAGCCGATGCGCACCTGCCCGCCGGTGATCGGGTGCGAGATCGAGACCGGCAGGTCACCGAAGCGCAGCTCCGCGATGTAGCCGTGCGCCCCGCCGTAGCCGCGCATGCCCGCGTACGCGAGCGAGAGCATGGCCCCCGTCTCACCGCGCGCGAGCACCTGCAGCCGCGCCGCGCGCGTGGAGGGGAAGCGCAGCGGCTCCCGCGTCACGTCGAACGGCTCTTCGTCGGAGGTGCGCCGGGGCGCCTCGTGCAGCAGTCCATCACCGCGCAGCGTGTCGATGACCAGCGGGAACTCCTCGGGCGCGGCGCCCGCGGGCAGCGCGTCCACGTCGACGGCCGGCTGGGCCGGCTGCGGCGGCGTGTCGCGCAGCGAGAAGTCCAGCAACCGCTGCGTGTAGTCGCGCGTGCGCCCCAGCACCTGGCCGCCGGGGATGTCCCGGAACGCCGAGGACACCCGCCGCTGGATGCGCATCTCCCGCCCGGTGGAGGGGAAGGAGTAGCCCACGCGCGGCAGCGTGGTGCGGTAGGCGCGCAGCAGGAAGGCCGCCTCGATCGGGTCGCCCTCCGCCTGCTTCACGGCGAGCGCGCCCAGGTCGAGGTCGTACACGCCGCCCTCGCCCATCACCTGGTCGAGCAGCAGCTCGACGTGGTCGGTGATCTGCGGCAGCGCCACGGGGTGCGGCGAGTCAGTGACCTGTGCGCCGATGAGCGACTCGGCGTGCTCGATCGCGTCCATGCCACCGCGGACGGAGCTGTAGCCCATCTAGTCCTCCAGTTCGATGCGGGTGCTGCGGGGCAGGCACGCGACGCGGCCATGCGGGTCGACCAGGACCGTGTCGATGCCCGTCGGATAGACCGCGTTGCGATCGATGAGCGCGTGGAGCGCCGCGGCGTCGAGGCCGTCCAGCGCCAGCGGCTGCACCGTCTCGATGCCGGGACCGCTGAGCACGGCGCGCAGGGCGCCGCTGCCGATCGCGTCCACGCGCACCACCACCGTCGCGGAGCGCTCCGGCTCCTCGAAATAGCCCTCGCTCGCCAGTTCGATCGCGTCGAGCGCGTGCGCCGGGTCGGCGAGGACGTAGTCCGCGGCGGCCACGGCGGCGGAACGCGCGCCGGTGCGGCGCAGGATCTGCTCGTGCACGGAGCGGTCGTGCGCCTCCACGGCGAACGTCACCTCGTGGTCCAGCAGGCACTGCAGGACGACGAGCGCGCTGCCCCAGGCGCCGTCCGAGGGACGTGCGTCCGGAAGGGCGTGCACGGTGCCGGGGCGTGCCATCGCGTCCAGCAGCGCGCGGAACGCCCGCTGCTCCTGGTCCGCGACGACGCTCTGTCGCGGTGCCTGCGAAGTCTCGGTAGCCATTAGGTCACGTCCTCGAACTGCACGCGCGTCGGCGCGACCTCCGCCCAGCGGGCGGCCCAGCGGCGCTCCTCGGCGGCGGTCGCCTGCGCGAGGAAGTCGTCGATGCGCTCGGTGAGCGGGTGAGCGGCGGCGACCGCCGCGTCCAGCACGGCCGCGGCCAGCGCGTGCTCCATCGACTTGCCCATCACCATGGCGTAGCCGCGGTGGTCGCCGGCGGCGACCTCCGCCTCCGCCACGGTGACCTCCGCGAAGTTGAACGGGAGCCGGTCCACCGGCTCCTCCACGCGCACCATCAGCAGTCCCACGGACGGGCCGCGCGTCACCTCGACGTCGAACGTCTCGAGGACGTCGTCGGCGAGGGCGACGATGGCGGCAGCATCAGCCGCCGCCATCGCCTCCAGTCGCTGTTCACGGTTCATGCGGGTCTCCAACCACGGGGAGTGGCGGCTAGTTGAGTTCCTTGAGGTCGAGCTTCAGGAGCTTCGCGATGTCGCGGAGCGGGTTGTAGAAGGCGTCCAGCGTCTGGAGCTTCAGCTCCTCGTGCGGGTCCACGTACCAGTAGCGGAGCGTGCCCACCATCTCCGGCTTGTCCTTGATCTCGAGCAGCGCGTCCTTGACCGCCTTCTTGAAGGTCGCAGGCAGTTCCTGCCGGATGGCGAAGGGCGTGTTCGGGATCGGGTCGGACACCGCGAGGATGGCGAGCTTGCCGTCCGGGCAGGCCGCGAACGTCTTGTCGACCTCCTCCTGCGTGCGCGGGACGGCGATCTTGCCGTCCGCCCACAGGCAGGCCTCGACCTGCTTGGAGTTCACCAGGTTGAGCAGGTTGCCCTCGTGCGTGGCGCCGCCCGGGGCCTTGCCGTTCCACACGGAGAGGACGGAGGTCGGGTGGCTGCCGGCGAAGACGGTCTTGAACTCCTTGTCGGGGTCGAAGCCCTTCTTGATCAGGAGCGTCTTCGGCGCGAGGTGGCCGGAGGTGGAGGCGGGGTCGACGAAGTTGAAGCCCTTGCCCTTGAAGTCCTCCAGCTTGTTGATGCCGGAGCCCTTCTTCGTGAAGACGATGGACTGGTAGAACGGCGCCGCGGAGGCGTCGAACTTGCACTCCTTCACGGAGGACGCGCAGCTCACGCTGACGCCGAGCGCCTCGGCCTGGGCCTCCTGCACGGCCAGCGTGTAGGAGAACGGGCCGACGGCCATCGCGTCCACCCGGTCGGCGCGCATCGCCTCGATGACCGCGTTGTAGGAGGTGCCGGTGAACAGCTCGACGGGCATGCCGAGCTTCTCCTCCAGGTGCTTCTTGAACGGGTCCTGCTTCTTCAGCAGGGCCTCGGCGTCGTCGCCGCCGAAGTAGCCGACGACGAACTTCTTCGGCCAACCGGCGCGCGGGTCAACGGTGGCCGTGGCCTGCGCGCTGGTCTTCGCGGCGGCGGCGGGGTCCGCGGCCGGCTTCTCCGTGTTGCCGCCGCACGCGGCCGCGGCGAGGGCGGTGACGCCGATCGCGGCGACGGCGATGTGACGCCATTGCAGGTGCATTCGTGGTTCCTCTCGTTCCCTCTGGGTGGATGCTGGTCATGGGTGGACTGGTCGCCGGGTGGATGCGGACGGGGAGGGGCCGCGAGGTCCGCCGGGCCCCTCGGAGGGGCGGGAGCCCGGCGGTCCTCGCGGGGTTGGGTCAGATGAAGCGCCGGCGCATGAAGTCGCTGAAGCGGTCGACGAGCGTGACCATGAGCACGATGAAGATCAGCGTGCCGAGCAGCTTGTCGTACTGGAACAGCGCCATGTACTTGCTCAGGACGAAGCCCACGCCGCCCGCGCCGACCAGGCCCAGGATGGTGGCGGAGCGCACGTTGCTCTCGAACAGCAGCAGCGCGTAGGACAGCACCAGCGGCATCGCCTGCGGCACGACCGCGTAGGAGATGACCTGCCAGCGGTTGGCGCCGGTCGCGCGGATCGCCTTCACCTGCTCCGGGTCGATCGCCTCGATCGCCTCGGCGAACACCTTGCCCATGAAGCCGATGGAGCCGACGGCGAGCGCCATCACGCCGCCGAACGGGCCGAGGCCGACCGCGGCGACGAAGATGAGCGCGAAGATGATGTCCGGGATCGCCCGGTTCGCGTTCAGCAGCATGCGCGTGGTCTGGTACACCGCCGGGTGCGGCGCGATGTTCCGCGCAGCGAGCAGCGCGAACGGGATCGACATGAGGATCGCGAACAACGATCCGACGATCGCGATCTGGATCGTCTGGATGACGGAGTAGAGGACCTCCGGGAACGGGAACGTGACCTGCTCGAACCCCACGCGCGGGATCGTCACGAAGCCCAGGTTGATCGCGGGCGTCTGCAGCGTCTCCGGCGTCATGTCGAACGACGGCGGGAACATCCGCACCAAAAAGTTCTTGATGTTCGGGATGCCGCCGATCAACTCGGACGGCTTCGCGTTCGTCGCCTCCAGGCCCCACAGCAGCATCACACCCATGCCCAGCACGAGCGTGAGCCGCGAGAGGGAGAGCCGAGGCCACACGCGCAGCAGGTCCGCGCGCACCTCCTCGCTGATCTGGGCGGGCCCGGCGCTGCGCGCCTCCGTCAGCCCGGCCATCAGCGGGCGCTCCCGACCAGCTCGGGCTCGGCCTCGACGGGGTCGGCGGCGGCCTGCGCGTCCGCCGCGGCCGGGACGACGCCGCGCGAGTACGACTTCCACTCGCGGTCGAAGCGGTAGGTGCGGTTGAGCACCTCGTCCGTGAGGCCGGACGGCGGGCCGTCGTACACGACGACGCCCTGCGCGATGGCGCAGATGCGGTCGCAGCACTGCACGGCCAGGTCGACGTCGTGGATGTTGATGAGCGTGGGGACGCCCTCGTCCCGCGCGATGCGCGCGAGGTCCGCGAGCACCTGCTCGGACAGCTCGGGGTCGAGGCTGGCCACGGGCTCGTCCGCAAGGATGACGCGCGGCTCCTGCGCGAGCGCCCGCGCGATGGAGACGCGCTGCTTCTCGCCCCCCGACAGCCGGTCCGCGCGGTGGTTCGCGCGGTGGAGCATGGACACGCGCTCCAGGGAGCGCACCGCGATCTCGCGGTCCTCGGCGGGGAAGTGGTACAGCAGCGAGCCGAGCGACGAGCGGTGGCCCAGGCGGCCGGAGAGCACGTTCTGCATCACGGACAACCGCTCGATGAGGTTGTACTCCTGCCAGATGAAGCCGACGCGGCGCTGGATCGCGCGCAGTTCGTCGCCGCTGGCGCCGAGCACGTCCGCGCCGTCGATGGTGAGCGTCCCCGTCGCGCCGCGTTCCAGGCCGTTGATGCAACGGAGCAGCGTGGACTTGCCGGCGCCGGACCGGCCGATGATCGCCGCGACCTCGCCATCCTCCACGGTGAGGCTGACGTCACGGAGCGCCTCGTAGCCGTTGGGATAGACATATCGCAGGTGCTGAATGCTGAGCATGCGGTTCCTCGCGCTGTCGACGGGTGGCACCGGCACGGGACGCGGGGGAGGTGCGTCGCCGTCACACCGGACACTAGGGATCGCCCTGATGCGGACGGTGAAGACGACATTCGCTGCACGACAAACTCCGGTTAAGGACGGGACCGACGCTACGCGACATCGCAGTGATCGCACTGCATGCATCAACCGCCGTGCGTGCGAGCGACGGCGACGACGAGGCGGCGTGCGCGCACGTCCCGCGCTAGCGCGTCCGCGCGTGGTGCGATGCGCGCCCGGCGATGCGGTGCGCCTCGCACAGTTCGTGATGCACGAGGCCGGTGTCGGCATCGCCGATGAGCATGCCGATCGCTCCGAGGGCGGTGCGGAACAGCCGCACCCGCGCGGCGCGATCGCAGCGCAGGTCCCGCGGCAAGGCGGGGCGGGTGGTCGTGGGGGCGGGGAGTTCGATGGTGTTCGTCACACGTCGATCGTCGCGCGTCGCTGGCTGTGCGTATCAAGGTCCGCTCATGGCGCGGTGAACCTCCCATCGTGGGCCTTAATCGGCCCTTCATCGGCGCCCGCGATACTCGCCGCGGGGACGATCGAGGAGGCACCGTGTCTTCGATGCTGGTGGTGGAGGACGACGACGCGATCGCGGAGGTCGTCGCCTATCAGCTCAAGCGCGAAGGCCACGAGGTGGCCGTGGCGCACGACGGTGTGCAGGCGCTGGAGGAGCTGAAGCGGCGTCCGGCGGACCTCGTCATCCTCGACCTCATGCTGCCGCGGCTCTCCGGGCTGGAGGTGCTGCGCATGCTGCGGCGCGACTCCGACACGCCGGTGATCATCCTGAGCGCACGTGACGGCGACGCGGACCAGGTGGCCGCGCTCGACCTCGGCGCGGACGACTACGTCACCAAGCCGTTCTCCGTCCGCCAGCTCCTCGCGCGCGTGTCCGCCGTGCTCCGCCGCGCGCACGGCCCCGCGGAGCCGGCGCCCCCGGACCCGGAGTGCGAGGTGGTGATCGACGCCGCGCGCCACGAGGTGCGCAAGCGCGGCCAGGTGGTGCCGCTGGCGCCGAAGGAGTTCGAGCTGCTCTTGTTCCTCGCCCAGCGCCCGGACCGCGTGTGCTCGCGCGACGCCGTGCTGAACGCGGTCTGGGGCTACGGGTACGAGGGCGAGACGCGCACGGTGGACGTCCACGTCCACTGGGTGCGCCGCAAACTGGAGGACGACCCCGCGCATCCGCGCATCCTGGTCACCGTCCGCCACTATGGCTACAAGCTGGTGACGGAGCGCCCCGGCCATGCGCCGCAGGTGGCGCTGGTCGGCACCGCCATCGCCGGTCCCTGACGACACTTCGCCAAGTCCGGACTGCCAGAACCCGCGCCCGCACCCCCGGGAGGCCCGCGGTGTCTGACTGTCTTCTGACAACGCTGACGACCGCGGCGCGGCCCTCATTGTGATCGCCGGGCCTGCGCCGGATCGTGGTTGCCGCACGCACAGCGACGGACGGCACCATGACCGAGCACGACCCGCCCCCCAGTTCGACGCGCATCCTGCTGGTGGAGGACGAGCCCGCGATCCGCGAGATCCTGGAGACCGCCCTCGCGGAAGCGGACCGCACCGTGCACGCCGTCAGTTCCGGCGAGGCCGCGCTCGAGACGCTGGCGACGGCCGCGTACGACCTCGTGATCCTCGACCTCGGGCTGCCGGGCATCTCCGGGCTGGAGACGCTGCAGGCGCTGCGGTCGAGGGGTGACGACACCCCCGTGATCGTCGCGACGGCCGCCTCCTCGCTGGACGAGCGGCTGACGGCCTTCGATTTGGGCGCGGACGACTACGTGCTGAAACCCCTGTCCGTGCCTGAGCTGCAGCGCCGCGTCGCCGCCGTGCTGCGCCGCGCGCACGGGCCGAAGCGCTTCGGTGCGCAGTTGCTCGGCCCGGCCGGCGTCGTCCTCGACATCGGGGCGCAGCTCGCGCACGTCGGCGCGCGCAACGTGCGGCTGACGGCGAAGCAGTTCGACGTGCTGCGCTTCCTGCTGGAACGTCGTGGCACCGTGGTCACGCCGGAGGAGATCTCCGTCGCCGTGTGGGGCTACGGCACGTTCGGCTCGCCGAACTTCGTGGAGGCGCAGATCTCGCGCATCCGCGCCCGGCTGACGGACGCCGGCGCGCGCGAGGTGATCGAGACGTCGCGCGGCGCGGGGTACGTCATCCGCTAACGGCGGGCGGCTGCATACGACGAGCGACGCTCGTCTGACGGATCTGACAGGTCGCAGACGTTTACGCAGCCCACGCTTCGCACGCTGGTGCATTAGTGTCAGATCGTCAGATTGCGGAGCACAGCCGTGGACCATCCGGCCCCCGACCGCCTACGCGCGATCCTCGATCACGCCACCGACCTCGTGATCGAGGTCGGGCGGTCCGGCGATCTCGTTTCCGCGAACCCCTCGTTCCTCCGCGCGCTCGGACGCGCGCTCGATGAGGTCGCCGCGCGCCCGCTGTGGGCCGACGTCCACCCCGACGACGTCGCGGTGGCGCGCGAGACGTTCGAGGCAGCCCTGGAGACGGGGCAGCCCGCCGCGCTGCGCTTCCGCGTCCGCGCCGCCGGCGGCGCCTGGGTGAACCTCAGCGGCACGCTGGCCCCCTGCCACGCGGAGGATGGCTCCCCGCGCGCGCTGGCCGTGCTGCGCCGCCGCGAGCTGGACCGTGCCGAGGCGATCGTGGAGAGCGTCCCGGGCGTGGTGCTCGTGCTGGAGCTCGACGGCGCCGTGCGCGAAGCGAACCCGTACGTCCTGGACCTGACCCACCGCACGCGCGACGAGGTGATCGGCGCGGACTGGATCGACCTCTTCGTCGCGCCCGAGGAACACGAGGCCGTCCGGCACGCGTTCACCAACGCGCGCAGCCGCGGCTCGATCGGCGCGCACATGAACGCCATCGTCACGCGCGAGGGCGAGCGGCGGCTCATCGAATGGAACTGCCGCGTCCTGCGCCACGACCACGGCGAGCCTGACGCGATCCTCGCCGTCGGGAACGATGTCACGGAACGCGAGCGCGCCCTCAACCAGCTGCGCCGGGGGCAGACGCTCCTGCAGACGGTGATGCAGAACGCCCCGAGCATGATCTTCGCGTTCGACCGGGACGGCGTCTTCACGCTCTCTGAGGGGAGTGCCCTGCCGAGACTGGGCCGTCGCCCCGGTGAGGCGGTGGGGCATTCCGTCTTCGAGCGGTATGCGAGGTGGCCCGACCTGCTGGCGGCCGTTCGGCGCGCACTTGCGGGTGAGCCCGCCCACACCTCCCTCGCGCCACGCGACGACCTCATTCTCGACGTCTCCGTTGCGCCGTACTACGACGCGCAGGGGCAGGTGGCCGGGGCCGTCGGCACGGCGCTCGACGTCACCGAGCGGGAGCAGGCGCGGCGCGCGACCGCGCAGAGCGAGGCGCGCCTCAACGCGATCCTGCAGACGGAGCCGGAGTGCGTGAAGGTGGTCGACCACGACGGCCTCCTCACGTTCATGAACCCGGCCGGCCTCCGCCTCATCGGCTACCAGTCGTTCGAGGAGGTGGCGAACCGCCCGGCAATCGACCTCGTCGCGCCGGAGTACCGCGAACTGTTCCAGCGGACACTGGACCGCGTGCTGGCGGGGACGGCGGAGGTGGTGGAGTTCGAGATCATCACGGCGGACGGCTCGCGCCGCCGGGTGCGCCAGCACGCCGCCCCGCTGCCCTCGACGGATGACCCCGCCGCGCCGCCCGCGATGCTCGCCGTCACGCACGATGTCACCGCGCTGCGCGCGGCGGAGGGGGCCACGCGGAACGCGTACGACCTGACGCGCGCGATCATCGACGCGACGCCGGACTGGATCTTCGTGAAGGACCTGGACCTCCGCTTCGTCGTGGTGAACCGCGCGTTCGCGGAGAGCCAGGGGCTCCAGCCGGACGACATGATCGGCCGCAGCGCCGCCGACTTCTGGCCCCCGGAGCTGTGCGAGGGCGACCCGGAGCGCGGCATCCGCGGCTTCCACCCCGACGACCGCGAGGTGCTCGCGGGCCGTCCCGTGCACAACCCGCGCGTCCTCGCCACGCTGGGCACCGGTGAGGAGCGCATCTTCGACTCGGTGAAGGTGCCGTTCACCGATCCTGATGGCCGTATCGTCGGGCTCGTCGGCTACTCCCGCGACACCACCGAGCGCGAGGCGACCGTGGCGGCGCTCCATCGCTCGGAGGCGCTGCTCCGCGAGGCGGAGTCGCTGGCGCACGTGGGAGCGTGGTCGTCCGACCCGCTCACCGGCGAGCAAACGTGGTCGGACGAGAACTACCGGCTGTTCGGGCTGGAGCCCGGAAGCGCGCCGCCCTCCTTCGAGGCCTTCATCGCACACGTCCACCCCGAGGACCGCGCCGGCATCGCCACCATGTTCGCGGCGCTCCTGGAGCGCGGCGAGCAGTCGCACCGCTTCCGCGTTGTGCGTCCAGACGGACAACTGCGGCACATGGAGTCGCTGGCGCGCGTGGTGCGAAGCGAGGCGGGCGCGATCGTCCGCGTGGACGGCGTCACGCAGGACGTGACGGAGCGGGAGGAGACGCTCGCGGCGCTCCGCGAGAGCCAGCACCTGCTGACGGAGGCGCAGCGCCTCGCGCGGATCGGCACGTGGGCGCTGGACCACCGCACCGGGCGGATGACCTGGTCCGATGTCGCCGTGGAGATCACGGAACTCGACCCGGCCACGCCGTCCTTCGAGGCGTTCCTCGGCCGCGTCCACCCCGACGACCGCGATCGGGTGGGCGAGGCGTATGCCGCCTCGCTCGCGGCCCGCGAGCCGTACGTCATCACGCACCGCCTCCTCATGCCGGACCGTCGCGTGAAGTGGCTGGAGGTGCACACGGAGCACGAGTTCGCGGAGGACGGCACCCCGCTCGTCTCGCGTGGGACGGGGCAGGACGTGACGGAGCGCGTGCTGCTCCGCGATCAGGCGGACCGCACCGCACACGAGCTCGCGCGCATCGTGGAGTCCTCGCCGCTGCCGATCATCGTGATCGACGAGCGCGGGCGGATCCTGACGGTGAACCCGGCTACGGAGCGCACCTTCGCGTGGGCGCAGCGCGACCTCGTCGGCCAGAACGTCGCGGTCCTCGCCGCCGGCTTCGAGGTGGGCGAGCACGACGCCTTCATCACCCACTACCGCGCCACCGGACAGGCCTCGACCCCGGAGGGGCTGGTCATCGGCCGCACGCGGGAGGTGCGCGCGCGGCGCTCGGACGGCACGGAGTTCCCGGCGGACCTCACGGTCGCCGATATCCAGCAGCCGGACGGGGCGCACCACTTCGTCGGCATCCTCCTCGACCGCACGGAGTGGCGTGCGCGCGAGGAGCAGATCATCCGGATGCAGAAGCTCGATGCGATGGGGACGCTGATCGCGGGCGTGGCGCACGACTTCAACAACCTGCTCACCGCGATCATCGGCGGCATCGAGATGGCCACGGCCCGTCCGAACGAGCCGCGCTGGACGCAGATCGCGCGCGACTCAGCGGACCGCGCGACGGACCTGGTACAGCGACTGCTGCGCTTCAGCCGCGACGAGTCCCCCAACCGGCGGACGATC